>JASHSD010000600.1 GCA_030036985.1 Bryobacteraceae bacterium | reverse complement strand
TTCGGCGGGCTGAGCGGGCCTTTTCAGAGGCGATTTCGAACCGAAGTTCCTGACTTTTTCGGCCGGTGAGGTCGAAGGAATGAGCGGCGTCCACACGGGGCCGGGGGCGACCGCGTTCACGCGGATTCCCCGTTCGCTCATCAGGTCGGCCAGAGCCTTCGTGAAGGTGACGATCGCGCCTTTGGTTGATGAATAAGCGAGCAGCTGACCATCGGGATCATAAGCCTGTACCGAGGCCGTATTGATTATCGCGCTGCCGGGCTGCATGCGCGAAGCCGCTGCCCGCGCGAGATAAAACATCGGATAAATATTGGTGCGGAACGTACGGTCCCATTCTTCCGGACTGAATTCCTCGATCGTCTTGTGCATACTTTGAAAGGCCGCGTTGTTCACAAGAATGTCGAAACGGCCGAATTCGGCAGCTGTGCCTTCCACCAGTTCGCGGCAGTGCGATTCATCCCGGATGTCTCCGGCACGATCCAGCACCTTGCGGCCGGCCCTGCGCACCCAATCGACGGTCTCCTTCGCATCTTCACTATCCTCGGGCAGATGCGAAATGGCGACGTCGGCGCCCTCCCTCGCAAAAGCGATGGCCACGGCGCGTCCGATTCCGCTGTCGCCCCCTGTGATCAGCGCTGCCTTTCCGCGAAGGCGGTCATAGCCCCGATAGGACGCCTCCCCGTGATCCGGCTTGTTGCGCATCTTGGTTTCGAGACCCGGCGGTTTCTGCCCAGGCTCGTTAAAAGGCGGTTGCTGGTGCATTTCCCTGGGGTCGTTTTCAAGCTGAGATTTCATAGCGCGGCATCGTGCAGGCATGTTGCCGGCGTGCGGCATTGCCGCTGCGTGCCGATCTCGCAGACGCCCGGCGGGACTCAACTCCTCACTGGCAACCGACGTGTTGATCGAGGGTTCATGGCACATTCGAAAGAAACCGCCCAGGAACATCTCTCGAAAACCACGACCGATCACGAGGAGATCAGACGTTGGGCCGAGGCGCGTGGGGGTAAACCCGCATGCGTACGCGGCACGGGAGGTAAGGACGACGTGGGAATGATTCGCATCGAGTTTTCCGGAAAACCCGGCGCGAACGACGACAAACTGGAGGAGATCGGTTGGGATGAGTTCTTCCGCAAATTCGACGAGCATGGCTTGGCTTTGGTCTACCAGGACCACACCGCCGAGGGCCAAAAGAGCAACTTCAACAAGCTGCTGAGCCGCGAATCGCGAGAAAAGACGAGCGAAGAAAAACCCAAGGAAGAAAAGCCCAAAACGAGGACCGCGAGATGAAACTGTTCAGAAGGTCGAAAAAGAAACGCATTTGGACGGGCGTGGCTCTCGGCGTCACCGGCGGTTTGGCCGGATCGTGGCTGATGAACCAATCGGTGTCGCTTATGGAAAAGGTTGCGAAATCGCCGGAGCCCAATCCCTCGCAGCCCAAACAGGAACCGGCGACGGCGCTCACAGCTGAAATGATCTCGGAATCCGTGCTCGGTTCGCCGCTGCCTCCGCAAAAGAAAAAGATGGCTGAGCCGCTGGTTCACTATGCGTTCGGAGCGCTGGTAGGCGCGCTTTACGGCGGGCTGGCGACAGCGTCGCCCGCGATTACTCGCGGCGCTGGAATGCTCTACGGAGCGGCTGTCTGGCTGTTGGCCGATGAGGTCGCAGTCCCGGCATTCGGACTTTCAAAGCCGCCCACCGAGGTCTCGCCTGCGAAACACATCGAGGCACTGGGCGCTCACCTGGTTTATGGATTGACAACCGAAGGCGTGCGACGGGCCGGGATGAAGTTCGCGTAGACTCCGGGCGGGGCGGCGGGGCCTTACGGGATCGTCTTACCCAGCCGCCACCGTCTAGCCACGACCGCAAGGAGTCAATGCTGATGCTGGTGGCTCAGATCCTCCGGAAAAACCGCGTGTCCTTCCGGGGGCGGAAACAGGCCCTTCAGGGCCTCCAGGCGCTTGCGCAAATGACGGCTGGGCAGCTGCCGCGGGCCGGTCTCGACATCGATGTCGCAGCAGATGCCATGCAGGTACAGCGTCATCGTGTCTTCGAACGAATGCCGCGCGTACTCGCGGAACGGCCTGCCGTCTTTACGCGCATTCACAGGACGCCGCAGAAGATTCTGCTTGAAGTGCCAGCTTCGTTCGTCCACCTCGCCGTGCACCTCCCCGCTTAGCTCCTCGCGCAGCAGTCCATGATAAATATCCACGGCATTCTGCGGCAGCCGTTGCGACAACAACGAAGAAATTTCGCTGTAGAGGTAATAGTGATAATCCGACACCTGTTCTTCCTTGATCGTGAAGAAGAGCGTGGCGAAATCGCCGCCCTCTACGTGCGCGGAGAATAACAGCCTGGGCTCCTGGGGTTTTTCGTACACAACGGAGATGCCGCCTTTCGGCGTGCCCCGCTCGAGATAAGGCGCGAGCACAATTCCCACCTGCGGCAACAACGCGACCACCGCTTCGGGCAGCGCGGCCACCGGATCGTGCAGGTATTGCCTCACGTCCTCCTCAACCACCGGAAACACGAGGAAATAGGAGAATTTGTTGTCGAGCGGCGTCATCTCGGTACGCAGGCGTCGACTCATTTCGTCAACCGTGGTCCGGGGACGGCCATTTTCGGAGGGCATGTTCAAAGCGGGATCGATGATTGCAGAATCCCAATGATTGTAACAAGCGCGCAATTCCGGATTTGACCATTCGGGCCTTCGGTGAGACGAGGTCGTCAATCCATGTAACGTTACTCTGAAGGTTGCTTCGGATTCTGGTCTCCGCCGGAGAAGCCTCCGGCGACTACTACGCCGCCGAACTGGTGCGGAAGCTTCGCTGCCGCCGCCCCGATATTGATTTCTTCGGCTGCGCGGGGCCGCATCTGCGCGAAGCGGGCGCGCGTCCGATCATTCGATCCGAGGATCTCTCGGTGGTCGGGATCGTCGAAGTCATCGGCCATTTGCCGCGCATCTGGCAGCGGTATCGCCGACTCGTGCGGGCGGCGGCGCGGGAAAAGCCGGATCTCGCCATCCTGACCGATTCCCCCGACTTCCACTTTCGCGTCGCGCGGAAGCTGAAAGGCCTCGGCGTTCCGGTGATGTACCTGATCGCCCCGCAGGTCTGGGCGTGGCGTAAGGGCCGCGTTAAAACCATGCGCCGGGTTATCGATCGCCTGCTGTGTATCTTTCCATTCGAAGAAGCCTTCTTTCGCGAGCACGGCGTACCGGTAACGTATTTAGGACACCCTTTGGCCACGCGGGTATGTCCGGCGCTCACCCGCGAGGAGTTTTTCCGGAAACACAACCTCGACCCGGATCGTCCACTTGTTGCAGTGCTCCCCGGTAGTCGCCGCGGCGAAGCGCTCCGCCACCTGCCGGAACTGATGCGCGCCGCCATTATACTCGCGAAGGATCGCCCGCTGAGCTTCGTGCTGCCGGCCTCGCCCACCTGCGGCGCGGAGTTTTTCCGCGGACCTCTGGCCGGCAGCCCCATTCAACCGATCGAGGGCGAAGCTTGGGACGCCATGGCCCACTGCGACGTCGCGCTGGCGGCCAGCGGCACGGTGACGGTGGAAGCCGCGCTGCTGGGCGCGCCGATGGTGACGTTTTACCGGGTTACGCCGCTCAGTTGGGCCATCGGCAAACTGCTGGTGAGGGTGCCGTTTTATTCGATGGTGAATCTGATCGCCGGAAAACAGGTCGTCCCGGAACTGATGCAGGGCGCTATGACGGGCGAGCGAATCGCGGCCGAGGCCTCCCGCCTTCTCGACAGTGCGGAGGAAAGAGGCAAAATGAAAGAAGCGCTCGCGCGCGTCGCGGCGCAGCTCATCCCGCAGGGAAGGCCCGATGCGATTGGTCGGGCCGCGGACGAAGTCGAAAGGATGTTGGAGGTTTTGCCTTGAAGAAGTTCGGAATTGTGGCGCTCGGGATTGCGGTATTAGCCTTATGGGGTTTGGCGCAGGATTCGGGACAGCAGGAGGACAGGCGCGCGCGTATCGATGTCGATAGCTACACGATCGATGCGCGGATCAATCCCGACACCCAGACTCTGACCGCGCAGGTCGCCGTGCGTTTCATCCCCGCGGACCAGACGAACGCCGTCACCTTCGAGCTGAACAACGCTCTGAACATCTCGAAGATTGTCGACGACAAAGGGCAGAATCTGCAGTCGTCGCGCAACCAGCAGGACAACACCGTGCGCGTCACGTTTCCCGAGCCTTTGAACGCCGCTCAACCGGTCGTTCTCACCTTCAACTATGACGGCCACCTGACGGGCAACGAAGACTCGCCGATTTATGGCGTCAAATTCGCCGCGATCCAGCCCGACTTTGCGTTTCTCCTTTATCCGGCGCGCTGGTTCCCGGTCAGCGGGTACACCTCGGATCGCTTCACTTCCAAAATCAGCGTGACGGTGCCGATCGGCTACACGGTGGTTGGCAGTGGCGCCGGATCGAACACCGCCGCGGCGGATTCGACCACGTTCACGTTCGATTTCAACAAGCCGTCTTTCCCGGGCGATATCGCGGTCGAGAAAAGCCAGCCGGTGAAAAGCTCCAACAATGGCCTGACCACAGCTCTGTGGTTCCGAGGTCCGGAAGCGAACATGGCGAACGCCTACGGACAGGCCGCCGCCGACATGGTGACTTACTTCAGCAGCGTTTTCGGGGCGGCGCCTTACGCCAACCTGAAAGTGGTGGAAACGGCGGATGGAGCGGCCAACGGGTACGCCGCGCCGGGCATCGTTTTCATTTCGCCGCAGTCGATCGGCAAAGAGGTGAATGCGAACGTGCTGGCCAACCAGATCGCGCGCCAGTGGTGGGAAGAACAGGTTTCGCCGGTCAACCGAAACCATATGTGGCTGGAAAACGGGATGGCGCTTTATGCCGAAGCCCTCTGGACCGAAAAGGAGAAAGGAGCGGCGGCCCTCGAACAGCGCATGAAAGACATCGGCATCACAGCTCTGACCATCGACAACGTGCCCATGATTCAGACCGCGCGCCTCGAAGATTATTCACCCGAATACTGGGCGCTCAGCGGCGACAAAGGCGCGGCGGTTTTCCAGATGCTGCGCGCCACCATGGGGGACCAGAAGTTCTTCGCCGCGCTTAAAGGTTTTCAGCAGCAATATGCATGGAAATCCGCGGCAACAGAAGACTTCCGCAAAGCGTGCGAAGCCGAGATGGGACAGGAACTGCGCTACTTCTTCCTGCAATGGGTTGAATCGAACGGCGCCCCCGAATTCAAGCTCGAATGGACCATACTGCGCACGCAGAAAGGCTTCCGCGTCCAAGGCAAAATCTCACAGGATCTCGACACGTTCCGCATGCCGGTCGATCTGCATATCGAAACGGACGGCAACCCCGAGGACAAAACCATTGAAGTGATGGGAACGTCGTCGGAATTTTCGGTCGACACGTTCGGCAAACCGACGAAGATCTCGATCGATCCCGGAAACAAGGTTTTGCGCATGAGTCCCCAAATGCGCGTGCAGGTGGCGATCCGCAAGGGCGAGCAGTACGTGCAGGTGAGCGAGTTCGCCCAAGCGCTGAAAGAATATCAACGGGCGCTCGATACGCAGAAGAACAGTTCGATGGCGCATTATCGCGTGGGCGAGGTTTTCTTCCTGCAGCAAAGCTATCAGTCCGCGGCGGACGAATTCCGGGAGGCGCTTCGGGGCGATCTCGCCCCAAAATGGGTCGAAGTCTGGGCGCATATCTATCTAGGCAAGATCTTCGACATCAGCGGCCAGCGCGAACGCGCGGTGAACGAATACCAGCAGGGCCAGAGGACGCGGGACAATACCCAAGGCGCGCAGGACGTGATCGCGCAATACTTAAAGCAACCATACAAAACTCAAACAAAAGAAAGAATTTAGCGTGGCGCAGACTTCGGTCTGCCGTGCCCGCACTCGTGCGGGCACTTGCCCTCACCCCTTGAACTTCTCCAGCTCGGCAAGCCGTGCCCGCATCGGCGCCAACTCCTCCGCCCCGAGCTTCGCCGCGCAGCCTTCGACAATCCGCACGCCGTGCTCGACCAGCAACCGCCGGTAATACCTGTCGGGGGTGGTCACCGCAATATCGCCCAAGGCCCGCAATATGCGCAGACTGACTGCAACATCGGTCGTAGCATAGAGGCGAATCTGCTCGAAAGCAGAATTCAACAGCTTGCCAAAATCGGTCCAGGAAACGTACACGCGGGCGACCGACGGCGGATCGTATATCACGGGATCGCGCTGTTTCCGCGACGCGAAATGAATCAGTATGCGGCTCAGCTGATCCACGCAGGTGACGCCGGTGCTGGGGTCGTTTACCGCGGGCGAGATGGCCTTGAGCCCGATATCGACGATCTGGAGCACGCCGAACTCGATGTCCTGCTGGAGGGTCCTGGCCGGCCCGAGATCCACCGCGCTGCGTAAGTCCGCGCGGTCGGTGTCCGACAGCCGCTCTCCTTTATAGAGCATGAAAAGAGGCGTGCCCGCGGGCACGAAATGTCCGACCCGCCGCGTCACCCGAACCTTCACACGGCACGACTTGGCCAGCGAAACCAGCCTGTCGATGTCAATAAACCGAATGTAACCCGATGCATCGGCCAGAACCGGCGTGTCCCAGCCGGTCAGATCAACATGGGAGTTTTGAATTCCGCCATCGGGATTATGCGGCCACGGCATCATCTCATCGACCATCGCTTCTGTTTCCGATGCGATGCGATCGACGATGTTACTCACGCTGATCGCCTGCGAGATGTGGTGGATGAAGAAGAGCAGCCAACCCACGCAGGCGAGCGCGAGCAGCATGGCCCCGGTGACGGTCGCGACCGGCGCGAACGGCGTCGGCAGGGTGCGCGCGGTGGGCAACGCGGCCATGCAGTAGGAGAACGTTCCGAGAAATATGCCGAGGGTCCACTGCGTGACTTTGTCCCTGACGAAGCTCACGATAATGCGCGGCGAGAACTGCATCGACGCGAGCGTCAGGGTCATCAGCAGAATGGCGAAGACGATCGAAACCACGGTCATAATCGACGTGGCGATGTTCCCCAAAATGGCTTGGGCCACCTGCGGATCGGAATGCGATGGAAACAGCGCGCGCGGGATGAAGTCGCCGATGGCCGGTATGGTCTCTTCCAGCCAGGAGAAAAACGCGCCCGCAATCCCCAGGGCCAATGTAATGGTCAGCGGGCGGATCAGAAATCCGCCACGCAGGTTGTACATGGCCTGCCGAAACAGGAGTGCCGGGGTTCGTTCCAAGGTCTGTCGTTTCAGTGTAGTCGGCTGAAGTGAACCGTGGCGCACGCACGTGTGCGTGCCGCGTCCCGGCTCTTCGGGAGACCAGCATATCCGGGCCGGGGCGGCCCGTCACCAGAATCGGAAGCTTGGTTCCCGTGTAGTAGGGCAGGATGGTATCTTGGTGCGGATTGGCAATCCGCCTGCCCTGTGCCAGCCGAAACCAGTGGATTTCCGGACAGCCTGTGAGTGCCCGGAAGAATCGGGGCAAGGCTAGACGCTTCCGACGCTCACGTGAAAACCGGAACTTTTTGCCTGGGTACGGCAAACCCTTCTCGACCCGAAGGACGATTATTTCCGCCCCGCGGACCGCGCACAGCCGTGCTCAACGTCGCCGGGGCCGTTCGGAATGTGGGATCTCAGTGAATTGAGATCAGTGAATAACGTCCTTGACCAGAATAAATAGGGTTCCCAGGATTGCGAGCGGGATAAAAATTACTCCGCCCACCATACCCCAGATCGTGAGCCTCGCCGGGACGTGCGGCGCGTGGATAGCATGCATACTTGGCCTACTCCTTCCGCCCATACGGGCAAATCAATCGCCAAACTCCCACTTCTACTTCTTCGCCGGAGCGGGCAACGGCGGCAGCGGCGCCGGATTGAGATAGCCCCGCGTACCATCCGGCCGGATCGGGCCGGGGCCGAAGCCGAGGTGATCCTTGTCGATATTGTTCTCGGCGCAGGAATACTCGTTGAGTTTTTCGTCCGGTTTGCCCAGCACCCACGTGCGCGAATAAGTGAACGGCCGCGTATAGAACTTCGGATCCTCGATGCGCGCTTCCACACGGATGTGATCCATGTCGGGGCGCGTCCACCGCTCGACCACGTGAAGCGCCTCGCTGTGCGGGCTGCCGTTTTCATCGGCCCAAACCTTGGTGTCCTTGAAACCGACCGAATCGATCACCAGTGCATCTCCGTCCCAATGCCCCACCTCATCGCCGAAATAGGAAGGATCGGGATCCTCCTCATGCTTGCGGCCGTCGGTCGGGACCAGCCGAAAGTAGGTGTAGAAATACAGGAACACCACGTACTTCGGACTCTGGACGATCTGGAAAGGCAGGCCGCTGGCGTCGTGCCGCGGAATCCCGCCGATGATGCAGAGACTCTCGGGATCGATGGTGGCTGTGACGTTATGCTTCCAGGCGGCTTCGCCCGCGGGTGTGAGCGGCAGCTTCAATCCCGGCAGGTCTTTGGCGATGTTCCCCGTGGGAACCGTTTCCTTCGTGCCCTGCCAGTAGCCGTTGAAATCGGGATGGCCGTCGGCGGTCCGCGGCGCCGGAGCGGACGCGCCCGCCGCGAGCATCGTCACGCCAATCAATCCGAAAAGCATCCGCCGGATGAATCTGATCATTGAACCATTACTATATTATTCGGGAAGGAGATCTTCATGCTGAAGTTGAAATTTTTCGGACTGCTCGCGGGGGTGGGCCTGTTGGCAATCCCCGCCGTCGCGCATCACTCCTTCGCGGCCGAGTTCGACGGCAGCCGTTCGCTGCGGCTGATCGGCACCATCACGCAGATCGAGTGGAGCAATCCGCATTCGTACTTCTACATCGATGTGAAGGACAGCAAGGGCGCCGTGGTGAACTGGGGCTGCGAGGGCGCCGGGCCGGGAGCGCTCACGCGCCGCGGCTGGAAGAAAGGCGATGTGAAGCTGGGCGACACCCTGATCGTCGACGGCTATCCTGCCAAGGACGGATCGCACCTGATCGACGCGCGGCGCGTCACGCTGCCGGATGGCCGCATTGTTTCCGGCGGATCGGCCGGCGACGGCGGCCCCGCCTCCGAACTCGCGGCGGACGATCCCGCGGCGAAAAAGAAGTAGTCCGGATTACCAATCTCAACGCCACATGGTTTTTTGTGGGGTCAGGCCTTCGGGCCTGCGCCCGGGCTTCCCGGCCCGAGACCAATCAAAACCGCTATCTAAGGACGAATAACCAATCCGTTTGCGAAAAACCGCTTGCTTGCGCGCGCGGCTCGGAACGGGCTTCTGAGCCACGACCGCAAGGGAGTGGTTGAACGGGTTATTCGGCGACAGGCGCCTAACTCTCGGATTTGCGTGAATCCAGGCCGGCAAGAATGGCGGCTGACATCGCCGAAGCGCCGGCCCCACAATAAGGCTGGAAAATCAACGTGGCATTGGGTCAACAACCTGCACTACATCGTTCGCGTGATTTTGCTCAACGCGCGCGGCCGGTCGGGGTTTAAATTCTTCTCGAGGGCCAACGCCGCGGCGAACAACTGCGCCGGAATGATGTAAGGAATCGGCGAATACATCTCCGGGATGCGCGCCGGAATCGAAATCACGCGCGACGCCAGGTTGGCCGCGGCAAGATTCCGGCGATCGGTGATCACCACCGTCTCCGCTTTCATCTCCTGCGAACGCATCAGCATTTCCTGCATCGACGGCCATGTCGGACCCGACGGCGTGAACAGGAAAATGGGAAAATTCGGCTCGACCATCGCGATGGGGCCGTGCAGGAAATCCGCCGACGAAAAGCGCTCCGCCACGATGTAGCACGTCTCCATCAGCTTCAGCGCGAATTCGAAGGCATTGGCGTAATTCAAACCGCGTCCCGCCACGATCGCGTGATGCATGAACCGGTAGCGTTCGGCCATCGCGCTCACCTCCGTTTCGAGCGTCAATGCCTCGGCCGTGAAATCGGCAATCGCTTCCAGATCCGCGATGCGGATCTTCGCGCCCAAGGCATACGCCAGCAGATAGAGAATCATCAACTGGCCGGTATACGTCTTGGTGGCCGCGACGCTCTTCTCACGCCCCGCGCGCACCAGAAAAACATGCTCGGCAATTCGGGTCAGTGCGCTGCGCGCCTGATTCGTAATACCCACGGCGACCGCGCCGGCTTTGCGCGCCTGTTCCAGCACCTCGTTCGTATCCGTGGACTCTCCCGATTGCGACAGCCCTACCACCAGCGCGTCCTTGAGATTCATGCGCGTGCCGTAAATCGTATGCACGGAAGGCGCCGCCAACGATACCGGGATGCCGGTCGCGATCTCGATGAGATACCGGCCGAACTGCGCCGCATTGTCGGACGTTCCACGGGCTACCAGAACCACCAGTCGCGGCTTCCTTCGCCCGATAAAAGCGCGGAATTTTTCGATGTGTCGCAGTTCGGCGGCGAGAGTCCGGGCGAGCGCTTCAGGCTGCTCCCGGACCTCGTCGAGCATGCGGGACATGAACGACAGTTTACAGGGCGGCTTGATGTTTCAGGGGGTCAGCCCTCGTGACGTATAGTCTCAGTCCGTGGTGAGAGCCTCTTCAAGCAGCGACGCGAAACGTTCCGACTTGTCTTCGAACGACTTCAACTGCTTCTCCGCCGCGCGCAGTCTGTCGGCCAGATGCAGACAGGCGAGCACGGCCACGCGGCTGGAATCGCCCGACGAGCGGCCGGCGATGGTGCACATGAGCTCGTCGATCTCGTGAGCGATCTCCTGCACGTCCTTCGGGTCGCCATCGACGAGAAGGGAGTAACTCTGGTTGAAAATGTGAACCCGGACGGCCTGCCTCGACATGACTGCTGTCATCATTCTACCCGTCCACGTGTGTAAACGCTTCGTTGCGGTCGCGGCGCAGAAGGTCGTTCCGAGCCGCAGGTGGTTCCGAGCCGCGCGCGTGAGCAAGCCGTATTCGTCGCGTCGCGCGTACTACTCGATCTTCACCATGTTGGTGATGATCTGCCGCTCGCCCGACGAAAAGCGTCCGCGGAATTCCTTGCTGTCCGTGATGGCCCGCCGTTCATCCTGCGTCAGCGGCGCGAGATGACGGATCTCCTGGCGGACAACCGCCTGGCGATCGCCCGGCAACTGCTGGAGCTGGCGCATGGCACGCCGGACCTGATTCTGCTCCTTCGACGGTAGACTGTTCAGGCGCTCAAGACGGTCCAGCTGCCGCATCTGCGTCTCAGGCGGCAGATTCTGGAAATTGCGGATACTGGTCTCAATCTGCGCGCGCCTGGCGGGAGGCAACTGCGAGAGGGCTTTCTCACGCTCCTCCGGACTCATGCGCATCATCCGCATGAAAACCTGTTCGCCCGAATTGTTTTCGGACTTTCCCGCCGGCGCCCCTCGGGATTGGGGCTGCTGCATTCGCTGTGGCCTTCCGCGCGCCGATTGCCCTCGCTGGGCGACGGCTGCGGAAACGGCAAGCGTTCCCGTCAGCACCGCGATCAGCAAGGGGCGAGGAACAGTCATGGAGCCAATTACATCTGCCGCGAGACGCCGTTCGGTGGGGGCGCAGGGTCCGATTGGCGCAGCAGCTGAATATCGTCGAGTGTCTGTTCCAGCTGGTCGACCTCAGTCATGGAAACGCCATGAACCACCGGATTGGATGCCGCCGGTTCGGCGCCTTTATGATCCAGCAGGAAGCCGCCCGCGAGGACAAGCAGGGCGATCAACAGCGTTAATGCCGGGAGCCGGCGGGCAGGCGCGAACGAGTCGAGCAGACGGCGATACCAAGGTACGGCCGCGGCCGCATCGATTCGCTGCCACAACCGGCGATTGAAATCCACACTCACCGGCCCGGGTTGCCAGGCATCCAACGAATCCCAGACCGCCGTTTGCTCCAGTCCGAAAGCCCGGCACGCGTCGCAACTCTCCATATGCCGCGCCAGCGTCGCCGCTTCAGCGGCGCCCAATCGGCCGGCCGAGTAATCGAGCAACAGACTCCGTGTCTCTTCTTTCAGCAGAGGGCAATTCATCGTACCGCTCCCGTTCATCAATGCGCCAACTGCGCCGGATCCGCCAAATGCGCCAGCCGCGCCCGCAAGGTGTCGTAAGCGCGGAAGAGAAGGCTTTTCACGGCCGATTCCGAGCATCCGAGCACCTCCGCGATCCGGACATATTCCATCCCTTCGTACTTGTGCATCAGAACCGCGGCCCGCTGCTTTTCCGGCAGCAGCGCAACCGCATCCCTCACTTCCCGCAGTTTCGTCTGATCGACCAATCGCTGCTCAACCGAGGGCTTCCGGTCGGCCACCTCGCGCGCCCCCACTCCCCCTTCCA
>JASHSD010000599.1 GCA_030036985.1 Bryobacteraceae bacterium | reverse complement strand
GTGAACGATCGGCGTCGGTTCGTTCGCGCCGCCTTCGGTCATTTCCCAAGCCCATACCAGCCGCAGATTCCGCACGTTCGCCGCCGTGACCTGAGCCAGCGGACTGTAACTCCACGCCTGATAATTCCGGCGAATCATGAGCCAGTCGCCGGGATTCGGATTCCGCAGCATCTGGTCGGTGACGGGGATGTAATTCTTCACCGTGCCGGTGACTGTGAGTCCGGTGGGCCCGGAATCCGCAACGCCGCCCGCGATGGACGTTCGACCGGTCGCCACGGACCGCACCACGACAGTCGAGCCGGCTGCGAGAGCCTGCGCCCCAGGCGCTGAACCGTTCGATTGCAGGATGAAGGCCGCCAGGTTCGCGTATGCAGCGGCGCCCAGCGCGCCGGGATTGCCCGGAGGCATCGCCATCTGCATGTACTCAATCAACTCGCCGACGGTGCGTGTTCCCCAGGAGCTGATGAAATTCGAACCCGCCAGCTGCGGACCCTCACGTCCGCCGAGATCGGTCGCATGGCAGCTTGCGCAATTGGCCTGATAGACGGATTGACCCACGGTCGCCTGCGCCGCGGTGAAGGGACCAGTCTGCGCGGACGCGACCGAAACACAGCAGACAATGACAACTACCGCACCGAAAAACCCTACCGAGCCGCGACCGCAAGGGAGCGATTTCATCGCTTCTCCTCCGGCAACAACCATCCCCAAAGATTACCGTCCGGAGCCTTCTCGCTGTGGATCTGGATGTAGAGTTTCCCTTTGCGCAGATTCTCGATCTGCACAGGCGTCAGGTTGAACGAACCTGTGAGTGAGCCGCTCGTCGCCTTCGAAATCGTCAAATCGAGAATGGCAGCGCCACGTACGCCGGTCAGCGGCCCTTGATGGATCTGTGCGATGGTTGCGGGCGTCCGCAGTCCTTCGAATGATCCCGTAATCGAAAGCGTCGATCCGGTTAGAGTCGCCATGGCGGAACCGGTTCCGGCTATGGTCGCCCGCATCGCGGCATCGATCGGAATCGTGGTCAGCCGCGCGCTGAACGTTTGCGCGCAACACGAGACAGCGGCCAGAAGAAGAACCGCGAAAAACCGCACTTACTTCTTCGCGGAGCCGGGTTCGTTCGGATTGCCTGTAGCCTTGATATGCCCCTCGAAGAAATCCTTGTTGTTCTCTTCGCAGGAGTATTCCATGATCTGCCAATCGGGGCGAAGCGTGAACACGCGGGTATTTTTCCACGGCCGCGTATAAGTCACCGGATCGTCGATGGTGATCTCGTAATTGATGTGGCCCATGTCGGGACGGCTGTAGCGCTCGATCACGTGCATCTGCGCGCTGTGCGGGTGTCCGATCGTGTCCAGCCTGGTTCTGCCGTTGAAGCCGATGGTATCGATCACCAGAGTGTCGCCATCCCACTTGCCGATGGAATCGCCGAACCAGGTCGGCGTCAGATGTCTCGCATCGGGATGCTCGGAGCCGATGTGAACCAGGTGGAACCAGGTGTTCTGCTCAAACAATTCCCCGAAGGTCGTCGCGTTCTGCATGATCTGCAGCGGATCGGGGGAGTTGATCGAGCGCGTCAATCCGAACGGCATGCAGCTTCCCGTGTAGTCGCCATTAGCCGCGTCGTACGCTTTCCACTCCTTCAAGCCCAGTTCGGTAAACGGGAGCTGCTTCGGTGGCTTGGCGCCAGCGCGCCCGCCCGGGGCCTTCGGCGCATCCGGCAGCGACTGATCCGGAATCTGGTTCCGGCTGTAGGCGCTCATGTCCGGAGTGTAAGGCCGCTCCCACAGTCCGCTGAAATCCGGGTGTCCGTCGGGGGTGCGCGGCGCCGGACCGCTCGGAGCCTTCGGATTGCGTCCTTCGAGCCCCGCGACACCCGGACCTTGGCCGAACACGAGCGCGCTGGTCGCGAGCAACGTAACCGCGGCCGTTGCTGCGACGATCGAAATCTTCTTCACGTAAATCTCCTGGGGAAAAACTACTGCTTCTCGGCCTTGGGACCGTTGTCGTCAGCCGAGCCGGCGAACACTTTGCGACCGTCCGGCAGCGTCACCGAACGCGAATTGCAGGTGTTGGTGCCGTCCTTCGCGCGGAATCCCTGGATCGTGACTTCGTCGCCGATCTTGAGCGCATCCTTGGTCCAGCCGTTGCGGGTGAGCGTGTTGGGCGGCCCGCCTTCGCACTGCCAGTGGATCATCTTTCCGGACTCGTCCTTCGCGTCGAGATAGACCCAGATGTGCGGGTTCATCCAGTCGACTTTGGTAACAGTGCCCTTCAAAGTCAGCTTCGCGTTGGCGTCATACTCCGCCGCGAAAGAATGATGGGCCAGCAACGGCACTGCGGCCGCGACAAGCAATCCCGCCATGCATACAACCAGCTTCGTTTTCATACAAAAATCTCCGTTCCTGCGGTACGAATTCACGTCGAAAGCTATCACGGCCCATCGGCCATGTCAAGCGATGTCAAGACCAAGCCAAGCTATTGGTTCTCCGCGGGAGGTCCGCCGCGGCCGCCTCGACCACCCCTGCCGCGACCCGCGCCCGGAACCGGCAGAGCCAGCGCCACCAACTCCGCACCTTCGCCCCGCTGTCCACCCACGACCGCCACGACGAACTGGCGCCCGTTGACCAGATAGGTCATTGTACCGCCGGTCAGATTTCCCCCCAGCGGCATCTCATTGATCACTGCGCCCGTCGCTTTATCGATGGCGCGCAGACTCGCGCTGCCCTCGAACAGCAACGTTTTCGTAACCAGAATCGGCGACCGTTGTCCGCCGCCCCAGTTGCTCGCATCGATGCCCGCGGCCTTCAGCGCGGGATTATTCACCAGACTCTCGGCGGGCTTGCCGTTCGGGATCATCCACGCATGCTCGCCCGTATTCAGATTGATGGCGGTGATGCGCCCGTACGGTCCTTTAATCAAAGGCAGACCCATCACGGTCGGATTGCCGCCGCCGCGCGCCACGATGTACGGCATCTCCGATTTCGACCCGCCCGGCTGCAGCGCCGAAAAATAGGGAGACGTGGTCGAAGGCACGTAGAGCATGCCGGTTTCGGGGTCTACCGAGCCGCCCATCCAGTTGGCGCCGCCGCCCGCGCCGGGCAGCTGAATCGTCGCCAGCTTGCCGCCGCTGTCCTTCACGATCGGCGGCGTGTAGATCGGGCCCATAACGTATTGCGACGCCACCTTCAACGCCTCGGCTTTGATCTCGGGCGTGTAATCGGCCAAATCCGCTTCAGTCACGCCCTGCCGGTCGAACGCGGCCGGTTTGGTCGGGTACGGCTGCGTGGGCGAATACCACTCGTACGGCACATTGCCCTTCGGCGCGGGCCGTTCCACGATCGGCCACACCGGCTTTCCGTTCGTACGGTCGAAGACGAACGTGAACGCCGATTTGTTCACCACCGCTACCGCCTTGATCTTCTTTCCGCCCACATTGATATCCAGCAGAATCGGCGCGGCCGGAATATCGTAATCCCACATCTCGTGGTGGATGAGCTGGTAATACCAGATCTTTTTGCCGGTCTTCGCGTCCAGACAGACCACGCTGTCGGAGAACAGGTTGGCGCCCGGCCGCTGCCCGCCGTAGAGATCGCCGCTCGGAGCCTCCACCGGAATATAAACATACCCGAGTTCGTCGTCTCCCGTCAGCGGACCCCACGCGCCGGTGTTGCCCGTGAACTTCCACGATTCCACGCCGGTCTGCGGGTCCTTCAGCCATGTCTCCGTGCCCTGTTCGCCGTTTTGCGGGACCGTGTGGAAGGTCCACAGCAGCTTGCCCGTGTGCACGTCGTAACCCCGGGTATAACCCGGCGTGTTGAGCTTGGTCGGCAGCGACACGCCCACCTTGAGCGACGCGCCGACCACCACCACATCGCGAATAACGATCGGAGGCGACGTGGCGCCGATGGATTCCTTCTTCACCTCGGCCCGGTCGAGCCCCTTCCAGAGATCGACATGCGCATCGACGCCGAAGCCCGCAATCGGCAAGCCGGTCTTGGCGTTCAGCGCGACGAGCTGATAGCCGGGCGTGACGAAGATGATGCGATCGTCGCCCCTGCCGTCACTCCAGTAAGCGAGACCGCGATTATTCGGACGAACCGCGCCGCGTTCGGCGGTATCGTCGCCGCGATAGAGCCACAGCGTTTCGCCGGTGGCGGCATCCGCGCAAATGACGGTGCGGCCCGTGCCCGCGGTGAAGTAAAGTTTCCCGCCGATCATCAGCGGCGTCACTTCCCACGCGGATTGAGGCGCCGGCCCCATGTTCTGCGCCTTCCAGCGCCAGACGACCTCCAGATTTTTGACGTTGGAGGCGTTGATCTGACTTAGCGGCGAATAACGCGTGCTGCCGCTGTCGCCTCCATAGACGCGCCACTCGCCGTTCGCCGGCGTTCCCTGCTGCGCGTGCGCTCCTGGCGCGCATATCAGCGTAACCGCGGCGAACGCGACCGCGAATCTTCCGTAATTCATTCGTCGTACCTCCAGCAAAGTGCCTCCAACAAACTACAGAGTCTATAACAATTCGAAGCAGAAGCTTCGCCCGGCGCCCGTTCGATAAAATTTTATGGTCTCGTCGGCTGAACCATGAACGTGGGCGAAGAGGAAATCTACGCGTTCATCTACGAACACTTCGACACCGTCCCACACCTCGAGGCGCTGCTGCAGGTCTGGAACAGCCGCCCCAAAGCCTGGACCGATTCCGAACTGGCAGCGCGTCTCTATTTGAATCCCGGCGACGCCAGATCCATCATGGCCGACCTCGCTCGCCACGGTCTTCTGATTTCGGCGCCCGACCCGGCCGACGGCTTTACCTACGCTTCATCCGCTGCGACGGACCGCATGGTCGAAGCCGTCGCCCGGGCGTATCAGACCGACCTCATACGCATCTCCAACGCGATACATTCGAAAGCATCGGCGGGCGTGCGCGAGTTCGCGCGTGCGTTTCGATTCATGCGAAAGAGAAAGAAACCTTGAGCGCCACTATTTACATCCTGGCCTTCGTCACCAATCTGATCTGCTCCTTCCTTCTGCTCAGGGCATACCGAGCGGTGATGAAGCGTCTGCTCCTGTGGAGCGGCTTATGCTTCGCCGGACTCGCTCTGTCCAGCGCCATGGTCTTCGTCGATCTGGTGATCTTCCCCAGAACCGACCTCTATCTCATCCGCCTCGGCATCTCCGTTGCGGCCATGGCTCTCCTGATCTACGGCCTGATTTTCGAGGAATCATGACCACGCCGACTGAAATTTTCTTCCTCGGCGCGTTCACCGCCTTGTGCTTTGTCGCCGGACTTTATTTCCTGAAGTTCTGGCGCAAAACTCGCGACCCGCTTTTCCTGGCTTTTGCCGCGTCATTTTTTGTGCGCGGCCTCAATGACGGCGTCCGCGTTTCCATGCCGCACCCGAACGAGGCCACGGCCTGGAGTTTCGCCGTTGGCATTGCGTCGTCTCTGCTCATCGTGATCGCCATCGTATGGAAGAATCTGGATCGTTGAATCAGCGCGCATCGACCTTGATGGCGAAGTAGTCGAGCTTGGCGCCGGGTTCGAGCAGCATCTGATGCGGCGTCTTCGGCGGAATGTGCAGCACGTCGCCGGGATGCAGCGTCTGCGTCTCGCCGCCAACGATTTTCGAACCGCGGATTTCATGCGCCGTAGTATGCTTGCCGTCCGGGATCGTGCCGCCGACCACGATTGACCCCGCGCCGTCGCGAATGATCAGGATGTCCGACTGAGTCTCGTGAAACTCGGCCTGGCCTCTGCCCTCGCGGTGCACCAGGGACATTGAATGATTCCCCCATGCGCCGAGGGACGCGGTCGAAACTTTGACCCTGCTCATCTTCGCTGGGAGGGTTTTATCGCGTTCCTGAATCTGTTGCGCGGTCCAGTGTGTATAGCCGGCGGGCAACGCGGCGGCCGCGGCAACCGCCGTCAGGATGAAGAGTGCAGATCTGGCTTTCATAGTTCTATTTCCCTATCTTCTCCCCGATGAAGCGCAGCAGCGGGGCAATGTGAGGCAGATTGTATGAAGCGGCCCCCGAATCCTCGCGCCTTATTGGTTTGATGAAACCGACGTCGTCAGATAAACGGCCGACGTCGGTGGCCGGCGGCTGAGTCATCGAATGGCGATCCTCGGCGCCACATTCAAAGTAATAATCCTCAGTGTCATCGATCTGCACACGCTCAACTCCGAGGTCCTCCACCAGATGGTCGAGTACAGCGTTGACTGCGCCCTTCAGCGTTCTCACGTCGATTTCAGCGGATCCCATATTTGGCTGCGGGCTGGTTTAGGATTCTCTGAACAAAGCCCGGAAGCCCTCCTGCTCAAAATGCCGATCGTTGGTGAGAATCTCGCTTAATCCTTCTCGGCGCATCGCCAGCATTGAAATGCAATCGACCAGACTATACCCTTTGTCGGGACGCGCTCGATAAAGTTGCAGGCCCGCGCGAAAAGACGTCCGGCTCTGCGGAATCACCCTAACAGCGGAATTCGTCAACAAGCGTTCGACACCATCTGCTGCCTTGCGGCGAAAAGGCTCGGGCGCGTCGAGAAAAAGGTGAGGTATTCCGTGAGCACTTCGTCAGTTGTGACAATGAGCCAACCCGCTCGCTCGGCGGTGATGGTTAATGCCCGCCGATGGGCGCTGTCCGTGGAGTCCGCCAGTGCAATCCAGTAAAATGTGTCGGCGAAAAGCGCCGTCACTCTTCCTTCTTTGGCCAGCCGTAAATGTAATGGTCATGCTGGCTGGCGCCATCGGCGGGCATCGTCGCCATGATTTCGGCCGGCACATCGCGCATGGTGGAGAGGATGATTTCCGCGGCAGTTTGCAGGGGCCGATCAGCAGCGATCTGGGTGGTCTCAGGTTGGTCGGCAAGCTGCTGTATCCACTCCGCAAGGGAAAGCCCTTCCGCGGCGGCCTGCTCGTCGGGAATTTCAATCAACAACGTCATAAACCCTTCACCGGTGTGTCGTTCCCATTCATCATTATGACCGGTGCGCGGCGCGCGTCAGTCGATCCCGGACACCGGCCCATTCCGGCGTGTCGGGCGGGAGTTCGATCACGATCCAGTCGTAGCCCTCGCGGTCGAGATCGTGCAGTATCCGGTACAAACGCTCCGCATAACCGGCGGCATCGCTCGGCATCGAGCCGAAATCCACACGCACGCCGCGCCCTTCCACGGGCGATGCGCCCAGAATAATCGGCGTCCGCGGACTGTAATGGCGCGGATGCTGCCCCGGCGATTCCGCGCCCGCCCCGGTTTCTACCGGTCCGATCACCTCTTCGATCTCCGTCTGCGAGATCATCCCCGGACGCAGAATGCGCGGGGCCGCGCCGGCGAACGAAATCACGGTGCTCTCGATCCCGACCGCGCAGGGTCCGCCATCGAGGATCAGATCCACGCGCTCGCCCAAACTCTCGCGCACGTGCTCGGCTGTGGTCGGCGAAAGTTCCGTGAAGCGATTTGCGCTGGGCGCGGCGATCGGAATCCCCGCTGCCTCAAGCAACGCCTGAGCCATCGGGTGCGCGGGCATGCGCAAACCGACGCTCGCCAATCCGGCGGTAACAACATCGGGCACTCGCGGCTGCTTGGGAACCACCACCGTCAACGGTCCCGGCCAGAAACGGCGCGCGAGCCGCTCGGCCCTCTCCGGCCATTCGAGCGCCAGCTCCCGAGCCATCTCGATACTGCCCACATGCACAATCAGCGGACTTGAAAACGGCCGGCCTTTGGCTTCGAATATTCGCCTCACCGCGGATTCCTCGAGCGCATTCGCCCCTAATCCGTAAACAGTTTCGGTGGGAAACGCGACCAGCCGCCCGGCCCGCAGCAGTTCCGCGGCCCTGAGAATCTCCGGCGCGCCGCTACTCTTCAAGCTCGGCGCCTTCGCCCGCGGTCTTGCCGGTCTTGCGCCAGACCAGATACGCGTGCATCAGCGGGTCGAGGTCGCCATCCAGCACGCGATCCACGTCGCCCACCGAAAGCTTCGTGCGATGGTCCTTGATCATGCGATACGGCGCGAGCACATAGCTGCGGATCTGACTGCCGAAGTTGATGTCCAGTTTCGACGCCTCGGTCTTCCGCGTCTCTTCGCGCTTCTTCTCCATCTCGAATTCGTAGAGGCGCGCGCGCAGCTGCTTCATCGCGGTGTCGCGGTTCTTGTGCTGTGACCGCTCGTTCTGGCACTGTACCACGATGCCGGTCGGGAAGTGCGTGATGCGCACGGCCGAATCCGTCATATTGACGTGCTGCCCGCCCGCGCCCCCGGAACGGAACGTATCGATGCGCAGATCCTCCGGCTTGATATCGATCTTGATTTCGTCGTCGATCTGCGGAAACACGAACACCGACGCGAACGACGTATGCCGGCGCGCGTTCGCGTCGAACGGCGAAATGCGCACCAGCCGGTGCACGCCGATTTCCGACTGCAGCAGCCCATACGCATTTGGCCCGTTGACTTCGAACGTGGCCGATTTGATGCCCGCGCCCTCGCCTTCGAGCCTGTCCGTCATCACGGTCTTGAACTCGTTCCGCTCGGCCCAGCGCAGGTACATGCGCAGCAGCATCTCGGCCCAGTCCTGCGACTCCGTACCGCCGGCGCCGGGATGGATGGTGACGATGGCATCGCGCGCGTCGTTCTCGCCCGAAAGCAGCATGCCCGTTTCGAGCTTCTCCAGCGCTTCGGAGTAGCGCTTCATTTCGCGCTCGATATCGCCGTTGACGGACTCGCCTTCGCGCGCGAGTTCGAACAGCGTGTCGATATCGTCGGTCATGCTGGCGATCTGCGCATCGTTGGCGATGGCTTCTTCGAGGCGCTTGCGGTCCTGCATCACCTTCTGGCTTTTTTCGGGCCGGGACCAGAAGTCGGGCGCGGAGATCTGTTCTTCGGTGGCGGCTAATTCTTTTTTCTTGCGGGGCGCGTCAAAGATAACTCCGAACGGCAGATGCCTGTTCACGGAGCGGCGCGTATTCGCGGTCGAGTTCGTCGAGAGTCATTTTGTTCCGGGAAACCCCATGTTAGCAAGTCGGCGACCGACGTGGCGCAGACGCTCTCTTCTGCAGCGGCGGTACTCGTGCCGGCGCGGTGGAGGACCAGGATCGATGTTGGCCAGCGAGGAATCCGACGGGCTTTGCGAAGGGGCGTCCTTGATTTCCAGCCAGACCGGCGCCCCCGCAAGCCATTCCCGAACAGCAACGGCAGATCGGCGATCTGTTTCTCGGCGTCGGCGATCTGCTTCTGCGCCTCGTCCAGTTTGCCTGTCACGCTCCGTCAGTTCGCGCTGAAGTTTTTCATTCTCACGGATCAGCCGCTCGTTCTCACGCTCCAGTCGACGCTGATCTGACAGCGACCATTTCGCAGGCCGAGACGAGCGTTGTTGGCGGTGCGCAGCTCGCAAATATCCACACTGCCGGGTATTGGAACAAAGCGCCAGGTCTGAATTGAAGATTTTGCGCAACTTCCGCGACGTGACTTATACAGTCACGTGAACTGTTACATAGAAACTCAAGGCGCCACCGGGACAGGAGACTGGTGAACGGCTTCCAACAACTTCTGTACAAACAGCCGCGGCGCGCTCGTCATGGCGGCGTGGCCTTCGCCTTCAAGGGCCACAATCCGGCAATCGGGTATGGTCCGGCACACCCATTCGACACCCTCGCGGAGAAAGCCTTGGGTTTCGCTCC
>JASHSD010000598.1 GCA_030036985.1 Bryobacteraceae bacterium | reverse complement strand
AGCGCGCACAAACGGAGACCGTGTCGATCGAGGTCAACTCGGTGCTGCCAACGAGCGACCGGACATTCGAAGTGGATTGGATCGAGACCAGCCGCGATCTATACGGAAGCGTGAAGTCCACCGATCACTGGAAGGGTTCGTTTTCAGTTGCGACAAACGTTCCAACGGACGAGCGGCAAGCGCGCATCAACCCCCTCGGTCTGTATGTCACCGCGGCGAGTTGGGAAAAGGTTCTTTAGAAAGGAAGGGAAATCATGAAAGCCTGCATTCGTTTCACAGCATTTTTGATTGCAACCGGTTCGGCGTTTTTGTGTGCTCAGACATCCGTGACTGCGCCGGTGTCCCCGGCCCAGCCGTTGCCTGTCAAACGCGTGCCGGCGATGAAGGCCTCGGCACAAAGTCCGGCCGGGTCTCCGTCGCCAATGCAGAACTACAACTTCGGCGGGCAACTGAGAATCCTTCAGGACCCGACCGCGCTCGATGTGGGCACATCGGCGCCCGGGCTGAAGCTCAGTTCCGCCGAGGCCAATGGAAAGGCGCCCAAGGGCTATCAACCGAGAACGGATATCCCTCTGAACCCCACCGCACTCGAAGCAGTGCGCGTGAGCGAAAAATGGAGTGGGGGCGAAAACGCTCCGGCTGCCGGGGCCGATGGGCGTGTTGTATTCGCATATGCCGGTGGTCTCCCCATTGTTGTCTGCGCTCCACTTCGCGTTTGCATCATCGAACTGCAACCCGGCGAAAGGATAACCGGAGAGCCCCAAGTCGGCGATTCCGTTCGCTGGAACATTTCCCCTGCCATGTACGGCCAGGGTGAAGACGCGACCTGGGTGATCGTTCTCAAACCCACGGAACCGGGACTCGACACGAACCTGCTCATCACCACGGACCGGCGCGCCTATTATCTGCGCCTTGTCTCAAAGCCGCAGGATTACATCGCTCGCGTCGCCTTCAGCTATCCGGAGGAAGAGAACAACCAGAAATGGCAGCGGCAGCTCCTCGCGCAACAGATTCAGGCACGCGAGACCAAACGCGATTCGCAATTGACGCCTGCGCTCTTAACCGTCGACAAGCTGAACTTCAGCTATAAGGTGACCGGCGGCAACGAGCAAATGCGGCCGGTTCGCGTTTTCGATGACGGCGCCAAGACCTATATCCAGATGCCCCCGGAAGTCCGGAATCGTGAGGCCCCGGTGCTCATGGTTCTGGGTTCGGACGGCAAAGGCGAAATGACAAACTATCGCGTCCAGCAACAGACCTACATCGTGGATCGGCTGTTCGAGCGCGCGCAGCTCATCCTGGGCGCGGGCAAGAAGGCGCAGAAAGTGGAGATCTCCCGTGAGCAACAGCCCAAAGGATAGCGGTAGAAACGCCGCCCCCGAAGTGAAACCCATCGAAGCTCCCGGCGGCCTCGATCTTCATCCGGCTCCGCGGGTATCGCGGCGCATCAGCAAGCGCGTCGGCGCCATGATCGGCGTCGTTGTCATCGGCATTCTCGTCGCACTGGCTTACGGCGCATATCGGCGTGAGGTTCGGAACCAAACCCAGGCACGGGAGGCCGGATCGCCGAAGAGCGTCACGCCCGCTCTGGCGTCGGCGAGGGAGGTCGAGAAGGACATCCCGGTTGGCAACGCCACCCTGGTCCGAACCGATCCCAACCAACTGCAGCCGCCGGTAGATGGTCGTTCAACAGTGCAGCGCCAACAAGCGCCAAGCCCCAATTGTGGTTTCGACCCTCGGACCGGGCAGCCCTACCGATTCAATCCTGAGACTGGGCAGGCTTGCACAGGTTATCCCCAGGATCGTGTCGTGGTTCGTCAACCGGCGTACCCAACTCCGCAAGTCGCTCCGGCGGTTCCCGAGCCCACTCCCGAGGAACGAAGGATCGCGGCTGCCTATCAAAGAGAGCTGGATGCAATGGCGGCTCCGACAGGCATCCGATCCGGCGCCGGGGCTGGGTCGGTCGCGGCATTTCGGACTGGGACGCCGATCAGCGGGACCGATGATCTCGCGCGAATCGCTGCGCTCACGCAAAACATCGCGGATCGGGATACCGGGTCCGTCGTCCCGGCAGCTCTGAACCGCGCCGCCCTGCAGGCGGGAAATGGGCAGCGGAACGAGCCTGATTACGACGCCCAAAACAACCAGACGGGGAAGGCGTCTTTTTACTATTCGACCCCGCAACAGAAGGCCGATGACTATCTGAAGTCGACGCGGACGGCGCCCATCAGCCCGTACGAAATAAAGGCCGGATGGGAGATTCCGGCCGTCCTGGAACAAAGCCTCAACTCGGACCTTCCCGGCGACATCAAAGCGCTTGTCACATCGAACGTTTTCGATACAGCGACGGGGCGGTATCTTCTCATCCCCCAAGGGGCGCGGTTGATCGGCAGATACGACTCACATATCTCCTACGGTCAGGACGGCGTCCAGGTCGTCTGGAACCGAATCATCTTCCCGGATGCTTCTTCAATCGATATCAACGGAATGGAGGGACTGGATGCGCACGGCAACGCCGGGCTGCGGTACGACGTTGATCATCATTACAAGCGGCTGTTGGGTTTTACAGCGCTGACGAGCGCGTTCGAAGCGGCGTTCGCTCTCTCCCAGCGCAATACACAAAGCGCACTGGCGTATCCCAGCGTCGCCGACACGGCTGAGGCTTCCGTCGGAAGAGATGTCAGCGAAACCGGCGCCTCGATTACGCGGCGTAACCTCAATGTGCAGCCCACGATTAAGGTGCCCGCCGGATATAAGTTTCTGGTGCGTGTCAATCGCGACATTGTTTTCGACGCGCCGTATGAGCCGCTTCAGGGGAACCCGTTGCCCGGCGGAACACCCGGGCAGATTCATCCGCGGACGGCGTTCCCGATCTCGGCAGACTCACCGCGCCGCTGACGGTAAGAAAGTGAAGGAGCGAAAGGTGCGACTTTTTCTTCGATTGACGCGTGAGGTTAACGACCTCCTCCGCGATGCCCTGCGATACCGTGGCGACCTTTCCCGACAGGTCGATGACGCGCTGGTGTCAACGGACCTGACAAAAGTGGAATTGAGCGGCATCTCGCCGGGCAGGAGCGCGCCCGCCTTGACGGCGATGATTTCTGGGCGCGCGAACGCCCGGCTGCGGATCGTCGCCAAGCAACGAGAGTGCAGCGTTACGGCGCTGGCCAACTGCGCCCTGCAGCAATGGCTCGGGAGGAAGAATGCGTAGCGGAAATACTCTCATCCCTCTGGTCCTTGAAGCCGGAATCTCGATAATCGCCGATCAACCTTTGAATGGCTCGGTAACTGGAGTGGACCGGCGGAAGCGGGGGCCAAGTGCCTGAAGCTTCAGTACTCGACCAATACTTCGAAGAGATTGCCGCCCGGCTCGAGCGTCGGATCGATGGGCGGGTTTCGCAGATCGCCTCACCCAAGCGGCTCTTCACAGTTCCGGAAGCGGCTGAATATCTCGGACGCTCGGAGAATGCCGTGAAGCTGCTGATTCATCGGGGCAAGCTTCCCGTGACGCGTATTGACAGCAAATCGCAGATCGACAAGAAGGCTCTGGACAAACTGATTGATGAATGCACGTACTTTGAATCGGAACATCGGACTTGACAGTTACACTGTAACTGTCGCACGATGGGTTCATGGCTCGGAAACCTAAAGCCGGAAGCGTCTATCAACGAAACAACGTCTGGTGGATTAAATACTATTCGAAAGGGCAGCCCGTCTACGAATCCTCTCACTCAGTGAGAACGGAAGATGCCGAAAGGCTGTTAAGAAAGAGGCTGGGTGAGATCGCCACCGGCGCGTACCGTGGAATCGCCGTCGAACGAACAACGCTTGATGAGTTATTCAATCTGGTCATCGCCGACTACCGGGAAAACGGAAAACGTAGCGTGGACGACGTGCTTTCCCGTCTCAGATTGCATCTAAGGCCGAAACTGGGAAAGATGCGGGCCGCCGATTTCGGGTCTGCGGATGTTCGGCGATACAAGGCAGCTCGAAACAAAGAAGGGGCCCAAGCTGCCACAGTCAATCGTGAACTCAGCATCCTTAAGCGGGCATTCAGTCTGGGCTCTCGCCATGACCCTCCGCTCGTGCTCCACAATCCGCCCGTTGAAAAAATGCCGGAAAACAACGTTCGTACCGGGTTTCTTGAGAAGGCAGACTATGAGAAGCTTCTGGCTGAACTGCCTTCCTACCTGAGGCTTGCCCTCGTCGTTGCGTATCACACGGGATGCCGACTTGGCGAGGTGATGTCTCTGCGATGGCCCGACATCAGCTTGGCGAGTGGGGAGATCATCATTCGGGCTGAGAACGCGAAGAGCAAGAAACACCGGATGCTGCCCGTTTATGGGGACATGACCGATGCCCTACGGCGTCAAAAGGCCGAGCGCGATCAGAAATACCCTCAACTGGAATGGGTTTTTCACGACGGCTCGGGTAATCGGCTTCGCACGTTCTATAAGGCGTGGGCGTCCGCCTGCGAGAGAGCTGAGCTGGATGGCAGTTTGTTCCACGATCTTCGCCGTAGCGCAGTGCGGAATATGGTTCGCGCCGGCATCCCCGAAAAAGTTGCGATGGCGATCAGTGGGCACCGGACCCGCCACGTCTTTGATCGGTATAACATCGTTACAGACAAGGATCTCGCCGCAGCGGGCGAACAGATGACGCGGTATCTGGCTGGCCAAGGTAATCAGGGATATACCGCCGTTCTTCAACCTGCGCTGGATGCGAGTGCGTCAATTCAAAAAGATCCTGAGCCTTCAACGCCTTCAACGGGAGTTTGACGATCTTGCTGTTGATGTGGAAACCAAACTGTCCTCAACGTCTCGCGCTGGCGGCACTGTGAATTTCGAGCCTCCATGGCGCACTTCGGAGGATGTCAAAGAGCCAAGCCGACTCTCTCTAGAGGAAGCCCAAGGTCGAGAGGCGGATCGTCATTGCCTGTTCGCTCACCATGAATTCCTTGGCAAGCTTTTCCACATGATCGTCACGCAACGATCTCTCCTTGAGCGCCTTGATCCGGTTGAGAAGGAGTCTTGATGGCATTAGCAGACAGGCCGCAAATTGATTCGCCTCGATCTCTTTGCT
>JASHSD010000597.1 GCA_030036985.1 Bryobacteraceae bacterium | reverse complement strand
GAGCGCGTCGGGTGGGTGGATAGGAAGACGGGGGAGATTTCGCACCACGAGATCCGGCACGTGTTTATCATGGCGGGGGCGTCGCCGCGAACGGGCTGGCTGCGCGGGTGCGTGGCGCTGGACGACAAGGGTTTCGTGCTTACGGGTCGGGATCTCGATTCCGGCGGCGGCTGGCCTTTGACGCGGGCGCCGCATATGCTGGAGACCAGCCTGCCGGGCGTGTTCGCGGTGGGCGACGTGCGGGCGGGCAATGTGAAGCGGGTGGCGTCGGCGGTGGGCGAAGGGGCGATTTCGGTGCATATGGTGCATCGGGCGCTATCGGGGCAATAGAAGCTATGGCGAACTGCGGACATCTCAATCAGATCAAAGTCACCAGCACGGATAAGCACGCCTGCGAAGAGTGCGTGAAGACGGGCGATTCGTGGGTGCATCTGCGGCTGTGCCTCGAGTGCGGACATGTGGGGTGCTGCGACTCGTCGAAGAACAAGCATGCGACGAAACACTTCCGGCATACGCGGCATCCGCTGATTCGTTCGATTGAGCCTGGAGAGGCCTGGGTGTGGTGTTATGAGGACGATTTGTCGCCGGGCGAGATCAGCGGGCATTCGTTCGTTCCGGCGTAGGGTTATTAAGACGCGACTCAAGCCGCGTGTCCATTTCTATTTTCAAAATAAAGTGGGGCGCCCCGTGCCTGATTTCGCTCAGACGGGCGCCGGTTTGGTTACCCCGCCGGAACCAGGGACCGCTGTTTACGGGAACGGCAGCCGCCCATTGCTTTGACTTTCACCACGCAGGGCCTCGAGGAGTGCGCGGCTTAGTGCTCCGATCGCCATGGGTGCGACCGGAGGCTTGATTGGACGGTGGCAGAGGGGTTGGGCGAGGCGGCGCCGGGCCGGGCGGGAAGATGGCGCTAAGCTCCTGAATTATTTAGGCTGAAGCCCGCGAAAAAATAGTTGGCAAAGTTGTGAATCGATGCGCCGGTGTTGCCTGATGACCGGTTTCCGCGTTCCTTGAAGGGCATGGAAGTACATTTCACCCCGGACACGCAGGCGCAGCTGAACCAGTTAGCCGGCAGCCAGGGTAAAGCCTCCGAGCAGGTGGTGGAGGAGACTATTGCCCGCGTGCTGCGCCGTCAGGCGCAATTCATCGAGGGCGTGAACCGGGGCATTGCCGCCGCCGACCGCGGCGACCTTATCGACCATGCTGAGGTGGTGGAGCGCATTGACCGGCTTTTCCGGTCGTGACGCGCCTTCGTTGGACGACCGAGGCCGCCGACCACCTTGAAGCTTTCGTAAAGCGAATACGCGAGGACAACCCCGAAGCGGCCGGGCCCTTGCGGAGACCATCCTCAATCGCATCGCACAGCTTGAAAGCTTTCCGAGACTTGGCCGACCCGGAGAGAAGCAGGGCACCCGCGAACTGGTTTCCCGGGCCTACGTCATCGTGTACCGAGTCAAGGACGACGCTGCCGAAATCCTTCACATCCGGCGCAGGACAAGGAGTGGCGCTGATCGTGCCAAAAAGTTACGATGGAACTGGAGGTACGAGCGTGGGAACTCTTGATTGGTCCCAATGTCCGGCGGTGGAGAGCGTACCGGGCAGGGTGAGCGGCGCATGGGTATTCAAGGGAACGCGGATGCCCGTACAGACGGTGTTTGCCAATCTCGAAGCCGGGATGTCTCCGCAGGAAATCACGGAAGTTTTCGACGTAACCCTTGACGAAATCCAGGCCGTGCTGCACTTCGCCGTCCAGAGCCTCGAAAAAGCGCCGACGCCGGCGCCGTGAAAATTCTGTTCGACAACGGCACTCCATGGCCGATTGCGGGTAGCCTTACCGGGCATGAAGTCAGTTATTCCCGTCGGATTGGCTGGCATGAGATGGGAAACGGTGAACTGATCGAGAAGGCCGAGGAGGCCGGGTACGACCTGCTTCTCAGTACCGACAAGAACATTCGCTACCAGCAGAACCTCGCGCACCGCAGGATTGCCATCATCGTTTTGACAGACCAGCAATGGCCCAACGTTCGACTTCACCTTGAAAAGATCGCCCGCGCGGTGGATGCGGCAACCCCCGGCAGCTACGTTGAGGTTGAAATTCCGCTTCCTCCCAGGAAGCCGTTCAGGGGCCTTTGACGCTCTCGCCCGTTTCACAGCCAAAGGTGGCGAAAGGCTACGATGGAAGCGAGAATGGAGAAAGCGGCCATGCATCTGGATGTCCCCCCTGACCTTGAAAACCTGATCAACAAGCGCCTTTCCAGCGGCGGTTATGCAGACGCCGAGGATGTAGTGCGCCGCGCCCTTGAAGCTCAGGACGCGGAAGAAAGCCGGCCTGACGAAGAACTGCGGGCGTTGTCGGCGCACATCGAGGAGGGCTATCGACAGGTTGAGCGCGGCGAGTTGATCGACGGCGCACAGGCCCGCCGTGAAATTCAGGCGATGAAAGACGATTGGCGCTCATCCCGACGATGAGCGGGTATGTTTTCACGCCTGTTGGCAAAGCGGATAGAGTCGATGTGAGCGGAATGGATGAGGCAATCGACTTGGAGCCGCGTTTGGATCGAGCATGAGGGCCTCGCCGCGCTAGGATTGTTGTTGATATGCGATACATGTCGGATTACATCACGGGATGATCCGTTCGTTTCGGCACAAAGGTCTAAAACGTCTCTTTGAGGAAGACGACGCGCGCGGATTGAATGCCGAACATACAGACAAGCTCCGGCGTATCCTGGCGCGTTTGGATGTGGCGAAGGTAATTGCCGATTTGGATTTACCCGGTTACCGGCTGCATGCGCTCAAGGGGAGCCTGCAGGGATTTCATTCCGTGACCGGTACGGGCAAACTGGCGGATCATCTTCAGGTTTGAGCAAGCGCAGGTTTTCGACGTTGACTACGTGGACTATCACTGAAAGGAAAATGACCTCATGCCGATGAAAAACCCACCCCACCCGGGCAGCGTCGTATTGCGCGACTGCATCGAACCTTTAAGTCTGACCATCACTGACGCGGCGCAGGCCCTTGGCGTGTCGCGCTTCACGCTTTCGGAACTGGTGAACGGCAAACGCGGGATTTCTCCCGAGATGGCGGTCCGCCTGTCGAAGGCTTTCGGCGGCAGCGCTGAAGGCTGGTTGACGCAGCAGGCGCAGTACGATCTTGCGCAGGTTCGTGCCGACCGCATCAAAGTGAAACGGCTGGAATTGGTTTGAGGAACGTCCCGGCTCCCCTCCCCGCTCGGTGGCGCACCATAAATTTACGGTGTGCGTGGCGGCACGAGGCGCGGAAGTGGTACGATCTTCCGCATGTCAGGAAACTCACGCTTTGTCCCCGGTTGTCGCTTTAACCGATCAGCGCTCCCTCTGACGTTCCCAAAGAGCCCGTCGATCACACGGCAAAGCTTCTCGGCAATCGCGGCTAAGATGCTTCAGGTACTATCCGGCCTGTTGCTCTTCTCAATGTTGGCTTCTGCCGATCCGATCATGTGGGTAGCGTATTCTGGCGGTCTCGCCACCGTCGATATTGGAACGGGGGTCATCATCACAGACACCAATTCTGCCTCTCCAGCGGAGAGTATTGCTTTCGCCCCTAACGGAACCCTGTATGGCTCAAGCCTGGAAGGTCTCTACACCATAAACACGGCTACCGGGTCGGCAACGCTTGTGGGAGATTACAGCACAGAGATTACGAATATCGCATTCGGCCCGGACGGAACGCTTTACGGCTTGACCAGTCAGGCGCCGGATGGGACGACAGATTTGGTAACTATCAACCCGGCGACTGCCGCGATCAGTGTCGTCGGCTCCAATGGGGAAGATGCCCCTTTATATACCGGAGGGCTGGCTTTCGTGGACGGGTGGCTCTACGCGTTCGGCGTGAGCGATGGGTTGTACAGCATCGACCCCGCAACCGGGGCCGCTACGTTGGTGGGGCTCGGCGCCAACAACCTCGATGCCTTCCGCGGATTGGCAAGTCCCGACGGTTCCTCCCTCTGTGGCGTTGTGACCGCCCCAGGCCCGCAGGGTTCCGGCTACAACCTTTACACCGTCAATACATCGACAGCTGCTGATTCTTTCGTTTTCAATTTCGGTGATCCCTATATTGACCTGGGCGGAGTCAACGACATAACCTTTGGCCCTGAGTCGGGAAGTCCCACGCCGGAGCCGTCGAGTGGTCTGCTGACGGCCATTGGACTGGCGGGGGCCCTCGTGATGGGGCTGGTTTTCCGGAACTCTCTGCAGAATGGCAAGCTTGCCGGCTGAAGAAATCCTCGCGGAACTCCGCGCCCTGGCCAATCCCGCCAGACTCGACGGGATGGCGCGCTTTGGCATCGACACCACCGCCGCGCTCGGCCTCAGCGTGCCGCAGGTTCGCGCTATCGCGCGCCGCGTAGGCAGGAGTCAGGCTCTCGCCGAAGAACTCTGGGCGAGCGGCGTGCATGAAGCCCGATGGCTCGCCAGCCTCGTCGCCGATCCGCAAGCCATCACCCGCTCGACCATGGATCGCTGGGTCCGCGACTTCAACTCCTGGGACGTCTGCGACGCCTGCTGCTGCGATCTCTTCGACCGCACTCCTCACGCATGGGCGAAGATCCCGAAGTGGGCCGCGGACAAGCGCGAATATGTCCGCCGCGCGGGCTTCGCAACCCTCGCCGCGATCGCCGCCCACGACAAGACCGCGCCCGACCAACTCTTCCTCGATGCCTTCGCGCTGATCGAGCGATACGCATTCGACGACCGTAACTTCGTCCGCAAGGCCGTCAATTGGGCGCTGCGCAATATCGGCAAGCGCAACGCGCGGCTGCTGCCCGCAGCCATCGCCTGCGCCGAGCGTGTGCGCGCGCAGGGATCGAAGCCCGCCCGGTGGATCGCCGCCGACGCCCTGCGGGAGCTTCGCCCGAAGCTTGAAATGTTAAAATTCGGCTTATCCCCACCCCAGCCATGCAGAATCCACTCGCCCGCGGACTCGCCGAAGTCGACCCCGCCATCTCCGACCTCATCCTCGCGGAAACGCGCCGGCAGAACGGCCAGATCGAGCTGATCGCGAGCGAGAACTTTACCTCGGAAGCGGTGCTCGAAGCCACCGGCAGCATCTTCACCAATAAATACGCCGAAGGCTATCCGGGCAAGCGTTATTACGGCGGTTGCGAGTACGCCGATGAGGTCGAGAACCTCGCCCGCGAACGCGCGAAAAAGCTGTTCAAAGCCGAATACGTCAACGTGCAGCCGCACTCCGGATCGCAGGCCAACGAAGCCGCGTATGGCTCCGTCCTGCAGCCCGGCGACACGATCATGGGGCTCGACCTTGCGCACGGCGGGCACCTGACGCACGGCCACAAGCTGAACTTTTCGGGCAAGACTTACCACGTCGTGGCCTATCAGGTCAGCCGGGAAACCGAGCAGATCGATTTCAGCGAGATGGCGAAGATGGCCGCCGAGCACAAGCCGAAAATGATCGTCGCCGGCGGCAGCGCCTACCCGCGACGGCTCGATTTCGCGCGTTTCCGCGAAGTCGCCGATTCGGTCGGGGCACTGCTGCTCGTCGATATGGCGCATATTTCCGGTCTGGTCGCCGCGGGCCTGCATGACAATCCGTGCGAATACGCCGATATCGTTACCTCGACCACCCACAAGACTCTGCGCGGACCGCGCAGCGGGCTGATCCTCGCGAAGGAAAAATACGGCGCGGCCATCGACAAGACCG
>JASHSD010000046.1 GCA_030036985.1 Bryobacteraceae bacterium | reverse complement strand
TGTCAAGGATGTCCCGGAACAAAATGTCAAGGATGTCATGAGGCTGAACAACTAAAGTCGCGTGTCCAAATACGTCCAGGGTTTACGGCTCCGATTGAGCGAACCACCGGCATGCTCGGTGTTCGTTCCGCGGCGGAACTGGCGCCCCGCCGGAGCCGGAAACCCGGAACGGCCTTTCGCTCGCCCGCAACGACGCTTTCGACGCCATTCCGAGGTCTTTGCTCCCGGCCTGCCCCTTCGCTTCCGCGCGAAAAACCGGTTACCTGCGCAGCTTTCCGCGCTTCCATGACGATATGCCGCCTCCACTCCCCTTCAGGCGATTTCTCACCCTCCGGCTCAAAGCGTTCAACGGGAATACATCATGAAAAGCTCGCTTCGCAGAACACCCGATCTGTCTCTTGCTCCCCGCCGCGCCATCTTGCGACTGCGCTTCGGCTCCACGCTTGAAACTCCGCTTCGCCCTGCTCTGCTATCGTTCCGTAAACCCTGGAACTGAATCGATGATGCATCGCGGGACTTGGGCGGGTCAAAGCGAAAAGAACCGATTCGGACGCCTTTCCTCAGCTTTTTTATCAAACTGTTTCAATCGCTTGCGGGAAGGAAGCGGTGGATTGCCTGTGCATAAACCAGCGGTCGGTTTTCCTGTTTCCGGAGGTTTTCGATCGGGCGGCGGATTGGCTGAAAACCACCAGCGCTGGTGGCCCGCGGTCGGACGGGGCCTCCGCTACGGTCCAATGTTTTCAATAACTTTGGCTTCGAATTTTCTGGTCCCAAGTTTGCGATAGGATGGCGACGGGGAAACATATGAAACCGAAATCCAGCTTCGCTCTCTCGCTCGGGATGTTGGCTTTGGCAGGTGTCGCCATGGCGCAAGATCAGGCGCCGCAGACTCTCCAGACGCCGCAGGCGCCACAGGCTCCTCATCAGTGGCGTTCCGTGAACGATCCGCCTCCGGCCAACGTGGCCGCCGACCCGGCGCCTGGCCCGCAAGCACCCGTCGATCAGCCGCAGAATCAGGGTTTCCCCGCCGATGCGCAAAACGCGCCCGCGCCACCGCCTCCCCCGGATAATCAACAGGCGGCGCCGCCGGCTCCGCCCCCGGCTCCGAACTTTCCGCCCGCACCGGCAGTTCCCCCGCAGTTGACCATCAAGCAGGGCTCCTACATCATCGTGCGTATCAATCAATGGCTCTCCTCGGATCGCAATCAGGTGGGAGACAAGTTTACGGCGACGCTGGAACAGCCGGTGGTAGTGGACGGATTCGTGGTCGCCCCGCGCGGCGCGACGGTGATCGGAACCGTGACGCAGGCGAAGAAGGCCGGACGCGCGGCGGGCACCTCGCAGCTCGGAGTAGCGCTGACTGAATTGACCTTGATGGACGGCCAGCAGATCCCGATTCAGTCGCAGATGATCAGCCGCAACGGGCCCACGTCGTACGGGCGCGATGCTGCCGCTATCGGTGGAACGACGGCTGTAGGGGCAGCGATCGGAGCGGGCGTCGGCTGGGGGACCGGCGCGGCAATCGGGGCGGGCGCGGGAGCGGCCGCCGGGATTATCGGTGTTCTGCTGACGCGCGGCCAACCCACCGTGATTTATCCCGAGTCGGTGCTGACGTTCCAGACCACCGCGCCGGCGACGTTCGCGACGGACCGAGCGCCGCTGGCCTTCCAGCCTGTGAGCGCACAGCCGAATTACGGGAGTTACGGCCAATACCAGCCCGGACCGGCGCCGCCTCCGGCCGGCGCTCCATATCCTTATGCAACCGCCCCGGTTGCTCCGCCGCCCTACGGATATGGATACGGATATCCTGTATATCCTTACGCTTACGGGTATCCATACGGTTATTATCCGTACTATCCGTTCTATGGAGGATTCGGGGTCTACTTCGGGGGCCGGTACGGTTACTTCGGCGGCTACCGTGGCGGCTATCGCGGCGGATTCCGGCGCTGAAACTGTACGGGAACCGATGTTGGGGGCCGGACTTCCGGGCGGCGCGAAGCCTGGCTTAAGTTCCCCGCATCCTACAATGAAACGATGCCCAACCCACGCCGGCTGGTCCCGGCGATTCTCGCCATCTTTTTGGGCCTCACTTCCAGTTCGTGCCTCATTTCCCGGAAAGTCATCGTCCGTCACAAAAAATCCGCCCCGCCCGGGGCGCCTCCGCCGGTGCTTCTCAAAGCGACGCGGGACGAACTGAACGCGCGCATCGCCACCATCTACAACGCAATCAATTCGTTTCAGGTCAAAGCCGAGCTGACTCCCTCAGTGGGCAGCGTTTACACGGGGCAGATCACCGAAATACGCGACGTGACCGCTTATGTGCTGTTCCGGAAACCCGCCGACATCCGGATCATCGGATACGCCCCGATCCTCGACACCCGCTATTTCGACATGGTTTCAAACGGCACGGACTTCAGACTGCAGCTGTTTTCAAAAAGCCTCTTCATCGAAGGCGCCAACAACGCCCCGGCCACTTCGAAAAACAAACTGGAAAATCTTCGCCCCGAGGCCTTTATGTCCTCCATGCTCATCCGTCCGGCCGAGCCGAACGAAAACCCGATGATCGAGGATTTTACGGACGAAGACAATGCCTTTTATATCCTCAGTTTCGTGAAGAGGGCGGCCGACGGATCTCCCCTTCTCGCGCGCCAGGTCTGGTTCGACCGCGTGGAGGACCTCAGCATCGTGCGCCAGATGGTTTTCGACCCATCGGGGTCCGGCGAAATCGTCAGCGATACCAGCTACGGGAAATGGCAACTGTACAGCGGAGTGATGTTTCCCGCGCATATCGACATCAAGCGCGTGCAGGAGGGATACGGGCTGGTGATGGACATCCTCGACCCGAACGACATGAAAATGAACATCGAGCTGGGCAACGACAAGTTCGTTCTGAACCCTCCATCGGATTACAAGCTGGAAGTCATCGGAGCCCCGAAATAGCGTGAGATACAAACTGGTCTGGGAGAACATCCGGTTCCGGCCGGTGCGCACGCTGCTCAGCATGCTGTTGATCGCCGTGCCCGTGATGCTGATCCTGACGCTGGTGGGCCTGAGCAACGGATTCTTCGAGGATTCCGAGCGGCGCGCCCAGGGCATCGGCGCGGATATTCTGTTTCGGCCGCCCGGGACGTCGATCCTGGGTTCGTTCAGCGGGGCGCCGCTTCCCGGAAAGTTCATCGCGGTGCTGGCGCAACAACCGCACGTCGTGGCCACCACCGGAGTCGCCATGCAGTTGATCGGCGGGACGTGGGAATCCGTCACCGGCATCGATCCGCAATCGTTCACGCGCCTCAGCGGTCCATTCGTCTTCCTCTCCGGGCATGGATTGGAAAGACCCGACGACATGATGCTGGATCAGGATTATGCGAGGCAGCGCAACGTCCGCGTCGGCGACAAAATCAAGGTCCTGAACAGGGAGTGGGACGTGGCCGGCATTGTCGAGCCGGGCAAGCTGGCCCACCTGTTCGTTCTGCTGTCGGTGCTTGACGATCTTATCGGCGCGCCGCCGGGCAACGTCAGCCAGATCTACATCAAATTGGATAACCCGAATAACACGAAGCTGGTGATGGAACAGCTGAAGACAAGATTTCCCGGCTACCCGACTTACGATATGAAAGAGCTCGCCAGCTACTACCAGGTCAGCAATGTTCCGTTGCTGAAGGGTTTTATCGACGCGGTCCTCGGCATGGGAGTTGTGTTCGGCTTCTTCGTGGTCGCCCTGTCCATGTATATGGCGGTGCTTCAGCGCACGCGCGAGATCGGGATCATGAAGTCGCTGGGCGCCTCGAACGGCTTCGTTATCGGTCTGATTCTTCTCGAAGCTCTCGGATTGGGCCTTGGCGGCACCCTTCTCGGCATCGCATTCAGCTTCGGCACCCGCTGGATCATGCACATCCTGATGCCGGCGTCGCTGCCGCAGGCGATTGTGTTCAGCTGGTGGCCGATCGCGGGCGCTGTCGCCATGGTCGCGGCGATCCTGGGCGCGGTTTATCCGGGGATGATTGCGGTGCGCCAGGATCCGATCGAGGCGCTCGCCTATGAGTAGCCTCGCGAAAGCGGTTACCAACGCTCCGATTATCCGTGTCCGGGGCCTGCGCAAGATCTACCACACCGGTAAGGTTGACGTGGAGGCGCTGCGCGGGGTCGATCTGGACGTTCCCGCGGGCGAGTTTCTGTCGATCGTCGGCCCTTCCGGGTCGGGGAAGTCGACGCTTTTTCATATCATCGGCGGTCTTACGCCTCCTACTTCGGGCGAAGTGATCGTCGCCGGCCGGAATGTCTCGGCCGTGGGAGACGCCGGGCGGACCGAGCTGCGGCGCAAATACGTGAGTTTCGTGTTTCAGAAATTCAATCTGCTGCCGAATCTGAGCGCGCGGGACAACATCCTCACGGCGCTGTTCATTTCCGGTCTCTCCTCCGATCGGTTCGACCCCGCGTTTCGGGAGATTATCGATCTGCTGGGCATCTCCAACAGGCTCGATCACAAGCCGAGCGAACTTTCCGGCGGGGAGCAGCAGCGGGTAGCGATCGCCCGCGCACTCGCCACGAAACCAACAATCCTGCTTGCCGATGAACCGACCGGGAACCTCGATTCGGCCAATTCGCTCGCGGTGCTTGAGATTCTACGCGGCCTGAACGAGCGGTTGAAGCAGACTATCCTGATGATTACGCACAACATAGACGCGGCCGCCTTCGGCCATCGCACGATGCACATGCGCGACGGCCGGATCGTCGAAGAGCCGCAGGCCGAATAGCCAATCCTTTCGCCGACCGCCGGATCGGCAACGGGCTCGATCACAAGCCGGGTAAATTTTTCGGCCGGGGAGCAGCAGCGGGTGGCGATAACCCGCTCCCTTGCTGGCAAGCCGGCCATGCCCCGCGCCGACGAGCCGACAGGCAACCTCGACTATCCCTATGATTACGCGGAACATGGACGCGGCCACCGTCGGCTGCCGCACGATGCGCATGCGCGACGGCCGGAACGTCGAAGCGCCTCCAGCCGAATAATACAGATCGCGGCATCGGCTCAAAATGTCGGAGCGTTGAGCAGTCCCGATACTCTCCCCCGGCCGGTTATATCCAGTACCGTGTGGTACTGTTGGGCGCCGGATTTGATTGTGAATTCCGACACAAAAATCGGAAACTAAAGATAAACATTAAACGGATAACTGGGCAGCATTTACTCCCCTCGTTCCGGCGCTAAAACAGGAGGCTTTGATGAAGGCGTTTGCGATTAAAGTGATTTTGGGCGCCGCCATGCTGATGGCGATGCCCGCGTTTGCCAGTACGTTGACTCTTAGTGCGGCTCCGGACGGCCCATACAGCCCGTACCCCGGCATCCTCGCCGGGGCGGGTGTCGAGCTCTTTTGCGACGATGCCATCGACACCGCAATTATTGGAAGTTCCTGGAGCGTGTACAACACGGCCTTGGCGAACTCAAATACGGATACCCGCTTCGGCGAGGACGCGACTGCGCCGGGCTACGCGACCGCTTTCCTGGAAGCCGGCGTTACGGCTCCGACGGGCGTCACTCTTTACGACGAGCTTGCCTGGCTTTTCACCCAGTTGGTCAACAATTCAGGTAACAACACTGTTGTGCAGAGCATCCAGAATGCAGCGTGGGATCTGACTTCGGGGACCTGTGAGACGGACGCGCAGGGCAACTGCGGCGCCGGGAACCCGCAGCTCGCCACCAATACACTGGCTTGGATCACCGCCGTGGCGACCGACTGGAATCAAACGTCCGGCATCGCGCCTCTTTCGGTTGATGGGACCGAGATCACGATCGTCGATCCGAATTACGGCGATTGGATGGTCCTGACTGCCCCCGCCGCGGTGAACAATCCGACTGGCGGGTCGGGTCAACAGGAAATGCTTGCTTACTACACCGGGGACGGAGCGACTCAATCGGCGGCGCCGGAACCGGCAACTTTCGGTCTCCTCGGTCTCGCCTTGTGCGGACTGGGACTTTACAACCGGAAACGGGTGGCGAAGAGATAATCTTTCCTTTCATGCCCCTCGTGGCGCAGACTCTCAGCCTGCCGTGCCCGGACTCCTCCGGGCACTCACAGGCTGAAGCCCAATGGCGCTTAAAATTTGCTTGTGGGGTCAGGCTTTCAGCCTGCCCACAGGGCTTTTGCCCGGCGTCCGCGAACAACGCCGGTTGTTCGATCGGCCCGATGCGGTCGATTTGCCTGACCAGGGCCGACCGGAAGGCCGGCCGCAGCGCCGAAGCGCTGCCCCACAACGCGAGATCCGAAAATTTAAGCGCCATTGCGGCTGAAGCCGGCGCCACCTTTTTAGAGAAGCAGCGCCAGGTCCGCGCCTGCGCGCGCTCCCAGCGCCGCCGCCGCGCTCGCCTGATTCATCGAGATCTCCAGATACCCCGCGCTTCCCTCGATCAGATACAACTCCCCCGCCTGCATTTCCGCGTAATTCGATGCGGTGCGCGATATACGACTGTTTCCAATCCTCATTTCAAAGCTCTTTCCCTTCAGCTCCCAGTCCTGCAATTTGAAATTCGTAATTACATTGCCGAACCGGTCGGTCTTCAGGATGGCGCCCCTGTATTCCTTTGGTCCGACTCGCGTGGGGGAGGCAAAGTCGAGGCGCACATAATCGTCGATTCGTTTGCCGATTTTGGCGGGCGCGACGCCCGCTGCCACGTGCGCCGCTACGGGGGCGAAGATATCGCGTCCGTGGAAGGTGCGGCTTACGGGCCGATGGAAGAAACGCTCGGCGGTAATCTCTCGAACTTTGTGGTTTGAAACCTGCGCGAAGAGCATCGTCAGCACGCCGTTATCCGGCGCGATGAAGCGATGTCCCGCGGCTTCCGCCAGGATCGGCCGGCGGGCGCTGCCGACACCCGGGTCGACCACCACCAGATGCACGGTTCCTTTGGGAAAGCACGGCCAGGCCTGCGCCAGAGTGTACGCCGCCTCAGTGATGGCAAAAGGCGCGATCTCATGCGAAATATCCACCAATTGCGCGCCGGGACAGACGCTCAGCATCACGCCTTTCATGGCGCCGACGTAATGATCGGCTGAGCCGAAGTCAGTCAGCAGGGTGATAACGGGAGGCTTCATCGGAACGGTTCTCGGTACACTGGAATTACATGCGGCACGTTTATTTCGACCACAACGCGACCACGCCCGTCGCGCCGGAGGTGCTGCGCGACTTGACGGAAACGCTGGTCGAAGTTTGCGGTAACGCGTCCAGTATCCACCATTTCGGGCAGGCGGCCAAGCAGCGGCTGGAGGCCTCGCGGCGCGAAATAGCGGCCCGCATCGGGTCCGATCCGAAGGAAATCGTGTTTACCAGCGGCGGCACGGAGTCGGATAACCTGGCGATCTTCGGCATTGCGCGCAAGGGCCTTGTGCCCGGCGTATCGCGCGCGCGGAAGCATGTGGTCACCAGCGCGATCGAGCATCCGGCCGTTTTGAACGCCTGCGCCCAGCTCGAACGCGAAGGCGCGGAAGTCACGTATTTGCCCGTCGATTCGGACGGCCGAGTGCGGGTGGACGATGTGAAGCGCGCGCTTCGCTCCACCACGGGTCTGGTGACCATCATGCATGCGAACAACGAAACGGGGGTGCTGCAGCCGGTACGCGAGATCGCGGTCCTGGCGCACGCCGCGGGCGCGATCTTCCATTGTGACGGCGTTCAGGTGGCAGGGCGCTATCAGCTGGCCATGCGCGATCTGGGCGTGGATCTCTATTCGATCAGTGGGCACAAGTTCGGCGGTCCGAAGGGCATCGGCGCGCTCTACGTGCGTAAAGGCACGCCGCTCGATCCCATGCTTTTCGGCGGACATCACGAGCGGGATCGGCGCGCGGGCACAGAAAACGTCCCGGGCGCTTCGGCGCTGGGCCGAGCCGCTGGGCTGAGCGCGGATTGGGCGGCTGTTGCCGTTCTGCGCGATCGGCTGGAGCGCGGCATTCTCGATCGCGTGCCGGATGCGGTGGTGAACGGGTCGCCCGACCACCGCATTTCGAACACCTCAAGTATCCGGTTTGACGGCGTCGAAGGCGAAGCGATCGTGATTGCGCTCGATCTGCGCGGCTATGCCGTTTCCAGCGGTTCGGCGTGTTCCAGCGGCGCGGTTGAGCCTTCGCACGTCCTGCTGGCTATGGGACTTTCGCCGGAAGAGGCGCGATCCAGCGTGCGTTTTTCTTTGGGGCCGGAGAATACGGAAGCCGAGGTCGATGGGCTGATCGAAGCCGTCGAGGCTGCCGTCACGCATCTGCGGAGAATTTCGCCGACGGCGGCGGCAGAGCATGCCTGAGCTGATTGCCGTTGCCATGTCGGGCGGCGTGGATAGTTCCACCGTCGCCGCTCTGCTCAAGCGCGAAGGCCATAACATCGCGGGGCTGACGATGCAGCTGTGGAACCAGCGCCGGCTTCCCGAGGTCGCCTCGGAAGCGGCGACGGGAACAACAACGGGCCGCTGCTGTTCGCTCGACGACGTGTATGACGCGCGTCGGGTCGCCGAGCATGTCGGCATTCCGTATTACGTCGTCAACCTGGAGCGGCAGTTCGAGAAGAGCGTGGTCGAGCCGTTTGTCGATGAGTATCTGGCGGGACGGACGCCCGTCCCCTGTACGCTGTGTAACACCTTCATCAAGTTCGATCGGTTTCTGGATCTGGCGGATTCGGTGGGCGCGAGCGTGGTGGCGACGGGCCATTATGCGCGGATCGGACGCAATGCCGAAACCGGGCGATATGAGATGCGCACGGCTGTGGATCGCTCCAAGGATCAGACGTATTTCCTGTGGGGCCTGACGCAGGATCAGCTGGCGCGAACCATGTTTCCGCTTGGCGCAATGACGAAGGTCGAAGTGCGCGCGATCGCGGCGGAGTTCGATCTTCCCGTGGCCGCGAAGCACGAGAGCTATGAAATCTGCTTCGTGCCGAATGGCGACTACGCGGCGTTCATGGATGCGTATCTGCGCGAGAAGGGCATCGAACCCGCGGCGACAGAGGGCGCGATTGTCGACGCGGAAGGCCGCGAACTGGGGCGCCATGCGGGCGCGCATCACTTCACGGTTGGCCAGCGCAAGGGACTCGGGATTGCGGCGCGCGAGCCGCTCTACGTGATTGCGACCGATGCGAAGTCGCAGACGGTGACGGTGGGATCGAACGACGATCTGCTGCGTCCCGGACTGATCGCGCGGGATATTCGCTGGCTTTCGTGGCCGGGCCTGTTGGCGCCGGCGCGGGTGCGGGTGCGCATTCGCAATCGGCACGTTCCCGCCGAGGCCACGCTGTATCCGCTTTCCGAGACGCGGGCCGAGGTGCGTTTCGACGAACCGCAAAGAGCCGTGACGCCGGGACAGGCGGCGGTGTTCTATTCAGGTGAGATTGTGGCGGGCGGCGGGTGGATTGAATAAACAGAGGCCCGAATAGTTTGGGCCGGCGTTCGGGGTTCCGTAATGGTCTGGAAGCGGGAATCGCGCGCCTGCTGGTCGGATCTCTGGAGCATGCGCCGCGGCCTGTTGCCGATTGGCTTGGACACTGCTGCGCGCGCTCGCTGGATTTCGCCATCCCGCGGCTGCGGAAGATCGCGGAGCGCAACCTGACGTTCGCTTATCCGGATCGCGATGCGGCATGGCGCGGGCGCACGATTGACGGCGTGTTCGAATCGATCGGCAGGCTGCTGGTTGCGTTTGCGCGTTTCCCCGAGATCACGAAAGCGAATGTGGGGGATTGGATCCGGTACGAAGGCTTCGAGCATTACCGGTGCGCGAAGGAGCGCGGAAACGGGGTGCTGTTTGCGACTGCCCACCTTGGCAATTGGGAGTTGAGCGCGTATGCGCATGCGCTGCTGACTGAGCCGATGAATGTGGTGGTGAGGCCGCTGGATAATCCGTTGATCGACGAGTTGGTTGAAACGCGGCGGGCGCTTTCGGGCAACAAGCTGCTGTCGAAGCGCGATTTCGCCCGCTCGATTTTCCAGGCGCTGCGCGCGAATGAGCCGGTGGGGATTCTGGTGGATCAGAACAGCTCGGCCGAGAATGGCGTGTTCGTGCCGTTTTTCGGCGTGCCGGCGTGTGCGAATCTCACGTTCGCGAAGCTGGCGGCGCGCAGCGGCGCGGCGGTGATTCCCGGGTTTGCGGTCTGGAGCGCGCGGGAGCGGAAATATGTGCTGAAGTTTTATCCCGCGGTGGAAATGACCGGCGAGGCCGAAGAAGACACGCGGCGGATTCAGAGTTCGATTGAGGCGGCGATTCGCGAGGCGCCGGATCAGTGGCTTTGGATCCACCGGCGGTGGAAGACGAGGCCGGAAGGAGATCCTAATCTCTACGGGTAGCGGAGAAAGCCGCCTTCCGTTATCATGGCAGCCATGATTGTCGGAGCGCACGTTATCGTATACAGCCAGGATGCCGAGGCGGATCGCGAGTTCTTTCGCGACGTTCTCGAATTCAACTCCGTGGACGCTGGCCACGGTTGGCTGATTTTTGCTTTGCCGCCGGCGGACCTGGCGGTGCATCCGGATGAGCGGAACGATAAGCACGAACTCTATCTGATGTGCGACGACCTGGCCAGCGAGATCGCGAGGCTGCGTGAGAAGGGTGTTGTGTGTTCCGACGTGCGTGAGGATCGTTGGGGATCTCTTGTGATGATTTCTCTGCCTGGCGGAGGCAAGGCCGGTCTCTATCAGCCGAAACACCCCACGGCGCTCGCGCGCTGAACCGCGGGCCACGATTAGTTTTGCTGCTTCAATGAGAGCTTTTTTCCTGTTGGCGTATCGCTGATAACGATTCTGAGCGGATGTCCGGCGCTGATCACTTCGCCATTGCGTGTGTATTCCGGAGTAATTGTGCAATCTCCTGCCGGAAGGTCGAGCGGTCGGTTGAACTCAAACCTCATCTCGCCTTGCTGCATAGTGCGCCATCCCAAGAGTTGGTTGATCTTCGGGAGAAAACGTTGGCCGGTTTGCAGATTCGTCAGCACAAATCGCGGAATTCCGAGTGCGGTCGAAGGATCGTGAAGATCTGTCCGCAGGTGATGTTTCTCGACGAAGACGACGTGGTCCTCAGTGGATTTAATGCAGTCGTTTGTCCGCGCCGCGGCTACGATGCTGACTATCGGACCTCCGGAGGGGTTCAGATCCTGATAGAAGACATCGTCGCGATTGAGAAACGCTTCCTCGATGGCAAAGCGAAGTTGCTCCGATTGAGTACGCGCATAGACCCGTCTGACGTCGGCAATCGATGCGGCTTGGTCAAGCGGCATCAGCCCCAGGCAGAGGCTGCGGAGGAGCTCGTCCTGGGATTCGTCGTCGAAGATCGCCTGCGCCGTCGGCCGGATTTCATCGACCGAACCCCTCAGCCAATTGTTGAAGGCTGGGTTGGGACCGGAGGGCTCAGTCTGACTTTCCGTCCAGTACCTGCTCAAGTCGAGGAGAATCTCAGCGGCCGCGGTGCGGAGGGCCAACGTTTCGCTCGAATCGGCGAGCGTTCGGACAAGATAGTGGACGCCGGTGTCGCCCGGGATGTTGGCGCCCGGGTTGGGTTTTACGAACAGGCGGAATGTGTTGAGGTCCCGCAGGATAGAGTAACTTGCCAGTGCGATTGCCGGATCCTTCAGGGAGCGCAGCTGATCTGTTAGCCGATCAACGATGGCGTCGAGGCCGCATACATTGCCGGACCGGGAGCGAGCATCCAGGAAGTTCATCAGAGCCGGCGCGTCGTCGCGCGCAGCGACCTTTTCCAGTAGAGGACGCAGCGGCTCGATCGGCTTGAGGGATGCAGCGATGCGTGAGGTAACGTCCTCCAGGCTCGGCAGGGCGAGATCCTGGTCCCGGCTCGGCGCCGATTTTCTCCAAAAACTGTAGCCTTCTGCTGTATATGGATCGGCAGTGCTCTCCCGCTGGTCGTATTCGTGAACGTGCTGGTACTCGTCGATCAGGTAGACTCCCGAGGGGACCAAGGCAAAGGGAGACTTTGGCGCCTCGGGTTCGATAAAATCCGACGGACGAGGACGGCGATTCAGGAATAGGATTACGCGTTGCCCGCTTTCCATCGGCTCGAAGAGACTGAGGGACGCGGTGAGGGTCTCTCACTGGGTTTCAGGCCTCCATACAGGACATCATCGACGGTTGTGGTGATCTGCTGAGGGGAGCCATCCGAAATCATCGCGGTGACGATATCGGTGCTCATGTAAGTCAGGGAATCGAGGTAATAATGCGGAAGGATCTTCGCCGGAGCCGCAATCGGCAGGATAGTCAGGCCGACCACGAAGAGAAAGCTCCACAGCAGCCTGAGGTGGGGCATATGTGGCGAGTTTAACAGAAAAACGCCGAATTCAATTGCTCCGCAACTGCATCAGCAGCCCGTCGAGCGCGATCGTCTTCTGAATGTTCCGCCGCAGCAGGCCTGCGATTTCATCCACACCCGCGACCGCGCGGATAATCCAGGGCCGCGATACCTTCTGCGCCAGGGTTTTGAGATCGGCGCGCAGATCCACATTGCGAATCGCCGTCCCGCCTTCGCGCAGCACGGTGAGATCGCGCAGCAGATCGTACAGCAGCTTCAGATAAGACTCCAGTTTCTCGCTGCGGGAGCGGCTGAGGGCTTCGGAAACCGGCAGCCACGCGGCGTACGGAGACGCGCCCGCGCCAGTCTTCAGCAACGCCAGCATGGCCGCGCGGCGTTTCTGATACAGGTCGATATCAAGCGACGCGGCGACGCCCGGACTTCCCCCCGAAAGCGCGATGCGGCGCTCGGCGTTGTCCAGTTTGCGGGCGCGCGCGAACGCCTCCATCTCCTCGTTCGGGAGGGGCGAGAAATTCAGAATCACCGAACGCGAGCGAATCGTCGGCAGCAGATCGTAGACGTTCTCCGCGGTGAGAATCAGGATCAGGTGGTCTGGCGGTTCTTCCAATGTCTTCAGAAGCGAATTAGCCGCCTGCTCGCCCGCGCGGTCGGCCTGGTCAATCAGGAAGATGCGCCGCTCGCCGTGCAGCGGCTTGTAGCGGGCGAAATCCTTGAGCAGACGCATCTGCGGAATGCCGATCTGCCGCAGCGGGCCATCGGGCGCGAAGGTCAGAAAATCGGGGTGGGTACCGAAGAACAGCGGATCGTCGTTGCGTTTGTCGGCCGGCAGCTTCTCGCGCGCGAGGATGGCGTTCGCATTTTCGGGAAGGCTGAGGTCGTCCTGCTCGATCTTCTCGGGCGAGCCGAGCAGCCGCGCCGCGAAGCGCCGGGCCAGAGTCGCTTTGCCTAATCCTTCGAGACCGGCGAAGAGCATCGTCTGCTGAATGCGCCGGCGCGCGATCATGCCCTCGAGCGTGTTCTGAACGTGCAGATTGCCGAAGAAGTTCTCAAACATGGACCTGCATTGCCTCCCGAATGAGCGCCCCTACTTCGCCGATGCCGCCGCGCCCATCGATTACGACGAAACGTTCCGGCTCGCTCTTCGCCAGCGCCAGATAGCCTTCGCGCACGCGCTCATGAAATGCGGCGCTCTCCTCATCGAGACGCGATTCCGACGTTCCAATCCGCTCGTTGCGGCGCCTGGCGCGCGCCAGGCTGGTTTCGAGATCGATATCGATCAGGAAGGTGAGGTCCGGCTTCAGGCCGCGGCAGGCGATGCGGTCGAGGTCCATCACGACGCTCGCGTCGATGCCGCGGCCGGCGCCCTGATAGACCAGGGTCGAATCGGTGAAGCGGTCGCACAAGACCACGCGGCCGGAATCGAGTGCGGGACGAATGACCTGATCCACGTTCTGCGCGCGGCTGGCAAAGTAAAGCAGCAGCTCTGCGCGGGGCTGGATGTCGGCGTTGGCGGGGTCGAGCAGTATCCGGCGGATCTGCTGCCCGATGGCGGTTCCGCCAGGCTCGACGGTTTCGACCACTTCCAGGCCGCGATCGCGCAGCCAGTTGCCCAGGATGCGGAACTGGGTGGTTTTGCCGCTTCCGTCTGTGCCCTCGAATGTGATGAACCGGCCACGCCGCATTTGCGATTCGGAGAACTCCGATTTTCGCAGATGGCCCCGTGCGTTTGGCGCTTGGTTTGCATTTGCGGACGTCAGAGGTGAGTATGAAAGTGATTGGATTCGTTCTCCTGTCGGTTCTTTTGCCGGCGGCCGGTGTCGGTGCGGCGAAGAACGACAGCCACTCGCAGCCGATGCAGCCGTTTGTGAACGGTCCCGCGAATGAGCCAAGGCTGATTCAGGAGATCCGGCACAAGCTCATCGACCTGCCGTACTACGGGGTGTTCGACGATCTCGGGTTCACTGTGAACGGAAGTACGGTCACGCTGGTCGGCGAGGTGACGCAGCCGGTCCTCAAGATCGATGCCGATAAGGCGGTAAAGGAAGTCGAAGGCGTGACCAACGTGGTCAACAACATCCAGGTTCTGCCGCTATCCGCGATGGACAATCAAATAAGGCGCGCCGTGTTTCGCGCGATTTACGGCGATCCGCAGCTCTCGATGCGCTATGGATACCAAGCCGTTCCATCGATCCATATCATCGTGAAGAACGGGGATGTGCGGCTGGAGGGCGTGGTGGCGGACCAGTTTGACCGGAATCTGTGCTACATCCGGGCAAACGCAGTGCCGGGGGTTTTCAAGGTAGCGAACGATCTGCAGGTGCAGAAAAATTCGTAAGCGGCGTTCTTTACGGCAGCTTCAGGCCTTCCGCCCGCGCCGGGATCGCCAGGCAAACAGGACGATCCCGGCGGCGACGGAGACGTTCAGCGACGCGATCTTTCCGGCCATGGGAATCCGCACCAGCGCGTCACAGTTTTTCTTCACCAGTTCATGCAGGCCTTTGCCTTCCGCTCCCATGACCATGGCGGTGCGCGACGACCAGTCGACGGCGTCGTATAGCTGGTCGCCGTTTTCGTCGAGGCCGTAAACGAACCATCCGTCCCGTTTCAGAGCCTGAATGGTGTGGTTGATATTGACCACGCGCACCACCGGTACATGTTCGAGAGCGCCGGCGGCGGCCTTGGCTACGCTTTCGGTGAGGCCCGCTGCGCGGCGTTCGCCAATAATTACTCCGCCCGCTCCGGCGGCGTTAGCGGTGCGGATAATGGCCCCGAGGTTGTGCGGGTCCTCAACGCCGTCGAGCACGACCAGGAGTTCAGCGGCAGGGGCGACGTCTTCGAGTTGGGCGTACTTCTTTTCGGCGCCGAGCGCGACCACTCCCTGGTGCGATTTGACGCCCGCCAGGCGGTCCAGCGCGCCACGTTCTTCGAAGCGGAGGGGCGTGCCGCTGTTGCGGGCAAGGTCGATGAGTTCCTGAAGCCGGTGTCCGCCGGCGCCGCGGGCGACCAGAACCCGCTCCAGCGGGCGGCGCGCCTTCAAGGCTTCGACGACCGGATGCACTCCGATGAGGATGGCCAAAAATCGATCATCCCACGGCTTTTGGCGTGGGAGCGGTGTTGACTTCGGGTTCGACCGGGACGTCGAATGCATTACTGAAGCGATTAGTGAAACTGGCGAGGCCGACAACCATGACGA
>JASHSD010000596.1 GCA_030036985.1 Bryobacteraceae bacterium | reverse complement strand
CGAACCAGAAGGCCAGGCGCGATAGCGCGGTAATGGCGGCGGCGAGGGTTGCGGCGACCGAGCTGATCAGAATGTCGCGATGCAGCACATGTCCGAGTTCGTGCGCGACCACCCCTTCGAGTTCGTTGTCCTGCATCAGCTGCAGAATGCCCGCGGTGAACGCGATCGACGAATGATTCGGATTGCGTCCCGTCGCGAAAGCGTTCGGCGAAGGCTCGGGCGTGATGTAGAGCTTCGGCATCGGAATGTTCATCCGGCGCGCGATGTTCTCAACCAATGGGGCGATGCGCGCATAAACTTCCGGCGCCGATTCCGGCGTGAGCGGCTGCGCGCCGCTCATCGCCAGAGCGATTTTGTCGGAGAAAAAGTAGCTGGCGAAATTCATCACCACGGCGATCGCGAGGCCGCAGTAAATGCCCCGGTCGCCCGCAATGGCGCGGCCGCCCACGATCAGGATTGCGCTGAGCAACGCCAGGAGGGCGGCCGTTTTCAACGAATTGTTGCCGCTGTGCATTCGGTTACGCTTCCACCAACTCGGGAACCGGAGCCGGGATCTTCTCAAACTTCAGTTTGCCGCCCTGGCCGTCGGCATCCACCACCACGGTCTCGCCCGCCAGGAATTCGCCGGCCAGCAGCCGCAGCGAGAGCGGGTCCTGCACCAGGCGCTGGATGGCCCGCCGCAACGGACGCGCTCCGTAAGCCGGATCGTACCCTTCGGCCATGATCACTTCCTTCGCCGCCGGAGTCACGGTCAGCTTGAGGCTGCGATCGGCCAGCAGGCTTTCGACGCGTTTCAGCTGCAGGTCGATGATCACCGAGAGGTGCTCCTTCGAAAGCGTGTTGAAGACGATGATGTCGTCGATGCGGTTCAGGAACTCGGGCCGGAAGGTCTGGCGCAGCGCGTCGAGCAGGCGCTTGCGCACTTCTTCCTCCGTGCCCTTGCGTTTCTGATTGATCGAAAAACCGATCGGCGTGGCGTCATGAACGATGGCGCTGCCAACGTTCGAGGTCATGATGATAACGGTGTTGCGGAAGTCGACCGTCCGTCCCTGACCATCGGTCAAACGGCCGTCGTCCAGAATCTGAAGCAGCGCGTTGAAGACGTCGGGATGCGCCTTTTCGATTTCATCGAACAGCACCACCGAATAGGGCCGCCGGCGCACATGCTCGGTCAGCTGGCCGCCTTCTTCGTAACCGATATATCCGGGAGGCGCGCCGATCATGCGCGATACGGCATGCTTCTCCATGTATTCGGACATATCGACCCGCACCATCGCCTTGTCGTCGTCGAACATGAATTCGGCGAGAGCCTTGGCCAGTTCGGTTTTGCCGACGCCGGTGGGGCCGAGGAAGATGAAGCTGCCGATGGGCCGGTTGGGATCGCTCAGGCCCGCGCGGTTACGGCGGATCGCGTTCGCGACCAGCGAAACGGCTTCATCCTGACCCACCACGCGGTCATGCAGCCGCTCTTCCATATGGATCAGCTTCTGCACTTCGCCTTCGAGCATGCGCGAAACCGGAATGCCCGTCCACTTGGCCACGATCTTGGCGATATCTTCTTCGTCGATTTCCTCTTTGAGCAGAGCCGCGCCGGATTTGATGGTTTCAAGGTCGTGGTTGGCGGCTTCGATGTTGCGCTCGATCTCGGCCATCTTGCCGTATTTGAGCTGAGCCGCTTTTTCCCAATCGCCGGAACGCGTGGCGCGCTCTTCTTCCTGGCGCGTCTGGTCGAGCTCTTCTTTGAGCTGCTGCACGCGGGAGATGGCGGTCTTTTCGCGGGTCCAGCGTTCTTTCAGGCCGGCCGCTTCGCCGCGCAGGCGCTCCAGTTCGTCTTCGATGTGGCGCAGACGGTCTCTCGAAGCAGCGTCCTTTTCACGGTTCAGGGCCTGGCGCTCGATCTCGAGGTGCGAGATGCGACGCTCGATGTTGTCGATTTCGATGGGCATGCTGCCGATCTGGATTTTCAGCGCCGAGCCGGCTTCGTCAACGAGGTCGATGGCTTTGTCGGGCAGGAAGCGGTCGGTGATGTAGCGGTGCGAAAGCACGGCTGCGGCGACGATGGCCGAGTCCTTGATGCGCACCGCATGGTGGATTTCAAATTTCTCTTTGAGGCCGCGCAGAATGGCGATGGTATCGTCGACCGAAGGCTCTCCCACGAGGACGGTCTGGAAACGGCGCGCCAAGGCCGCATCCTTTTCGACGTGCTTGCGGTATTCGCTGAGCGTGGTGGCGCCGATGCAGCGCAGTTCGCCGCGCGCGAGCGCCGGCTTCAGCATGTTGGCCGCATCGATCGCGCCTTCCGCGCCGCCCGCGCCGACCAGCGTGTGCAGCTCATCGATGAAGCAGATGATCTCGCCGTTCGATTCCGTGATTTCCTTGAGGACGGCCTTCAGGCGATCTTCAAACTCGCCGCGGAACTTGGTGCCCGCGACCATCTGGCCGAGATCGATCGCGACCAGTTTCTTGTTCTTCAGCTGATCCGGCACGTCGCCTTTGACGATGCGCTGCGCCAAGCCTTCGACAATGGCCGTCTTTCCCACGCCAGGCTCGCCGATCAACACGGGATTGTTCTTCGTCCGGCGGCTCAGGACCTGCATCACGCGGCGAATCTCCTCATCGCGGCCGATGACCGGGTCGAGCTTGCCGCGGCGCGCCTGCTCGGTGAGATCGATCGCGTAGCGCTCCAGCGCCTGATACTTCGATTCGGGATTCTGGTCCGTCACCCGCTGCGTGCCGCGCACGGCGACCAGCGCCTTCAGAATGGCGTCGTGGGTCGCGCCCAGCTTGTTCAGCAGGCTGCCGGCGGGTTCGTATTTCTGATCCGACAGCGCCAGCAGGAGATGCTCGGTGGAAACGAACTCGTCCTTGAAATTTTCGGCTTCCTTGAAAGCCGCTTCGAGAGCCTGGTTCAGGCTTGGCGAAATGTACATTCCCGGCGGCTGGCCGGTGACCTTCGGGAGCGCGCTCAGCTGCCGTTCCGCTTCGGCGACCAGAGGGTCGGGTTGTACGCCGCACTTCTCCAGCACCGGACGCACGATTCCTTCCCGCTCACGCGCCAGCGCGATGAGCAGGTGCAGCGGATGCACCGCCTGATGACCGTTCTCACCGGCGATTTCCTGCGCCTGCTGGACGGCCTCCTGGGCTTTCTGGGTCAGTTTGTCGAATCGGAATGGCATCTTCTTTTCTCTTTTCCGAACATGTGGCAGGGCAGGTTGAAGGCCACGCTGCCCGCGCCCCGCCCCGCGCTTCTTTTGCATCTTTACTTTTAGCTCTTTTACTTCTTCGCTTCGACGGGCTCCGGCGCCTTGTTGCCGTCGGTTACATTGACTCTCACCTGGCGCGGCTTCGCGGATTCCTTCCGCGGTAATGTGACCGTCAGAACCCCGTTCTTATAATCCGCCCCGACCTTCTCCGTGTCCACCGTCGAAGGGACGGCAAAGCTGCGGACGAATTCGCCGTAGCTGCGCTCGATGCGGTGATAGCCTCTCACGTTGTCCTGTTTCTCGAATTTCCGCGCGCCGCTGATGGTCAGGGTCTGATTTTCGACGCGGATGTCGAGGTCTTCGGTCTTCACGTTGGGGAGATCGGCCTTCACGATCAAAGCGTCGTCGGTTTCAAAAATGTCGACGGCCGGGGACCACGGGCGGCTGGCACGCGGTTCGCTCATCATGCGGGTCACGGCATCCTCGAATAAACGAAGGCCGTTAAAGGGGTCAAGACTGAGGGATGTGCTCATAGCTTTTCGATTCCTTTCGTTGAATTTGGATTCATTAAATATGATCCTGTAAAGATCATAAAATCTTAGCTGTATATTGTCAAGTGCGGATTGGGATTCAATTCCGGCCTCGATCCCCGTGCACCTGCCGGACCATCGGTATCGCGGTATCGCTTCTCGCCGCGAGTTTAGTGATAACGTGTAGAGCACGGAGATTTTAATCTTGCGAACGAGTCTGATACTGGCGGTTTCCGCGCTTTTGAGCACAATAGCCCTTGCACAGTTCGGGGGCGCCGGAGGCCGGGTCGCGCCGGGCGTCGATCTGAGCGGCAACTGGTCGCCGGCGCCTCACGAAGAAGAGATCAGCGATCCGGCCATCGCCGAGTTCGCAGGCGTGCCGATCAATCAGGGAGCGCAGGCGTGGGGTCTGGCCTGGAGCCCCTCGCGCGTGACGCTGCCGGAGCATCAGTGCCAGGTGCATCTCGCGGGCTATATCTACGGCGGACCGCTGAACCTGCGGATCTGGGAAGACCGCGATCCGCAGTCGCAGAAAGTCATCGATATCCGGCAGTACATCAGCACCTACGAGCAGAACCGCACCATCTGGATGGACAACCGTCCGCACCCCTCCGCCTACGCGCCGCACACCTGGATGGGCTTCTCGACCGGCAAGTGGGAAAACGACATGCTCACCGTCTACACCACGCACATGAAAATGGGCGAGCTGCGCCGCAACGGGCTGATGGAGAGCGACGAAGCGACTTTGACCGAGCATTTCATCCGCTACGGCGACATGATGACGCACGTCAGCATCATCACCGATCCGCTGACGCTGACGGAGCCTTTCGTGCGCAGCCAGGTCTTCCGACTGACGACGGGCGAGGGGCAGGCATGGCTTTATCCCTGCGAGTATGTGGATGAGGTTGCGGACCGGCCGCGCGGCGAGGTGCCGGCGTATCTGCCCGGCAAGAATCCGTTTGAAAGCGAATACTCCAAAAAGATCCATGTGCCGGTGCAGGCGGAGTTGGGCGGCGCCGAGACCATGTATCCGGAGATCCAGGCGGATATGAAGAAGGGCACTTTCCCGGCGCTGGCGAAAGGTCCTTCGGTGGCTCCGGCGGCGCCGCCGCTTGGCGACATCGTCGTTGAACATGTTCAGGGGAACGTTTACATGATCGGCGGGGCCGGCGGGAACATCGCGGTGCAGGTCGGCGATTTGGGCGCGCTGGTGGTGGATACCGGCAACGGCCGCTACACCGACAAGGTGCTGGCGGCGATTCGCAAACTCACCGACAAGCCGATTCAGTACGTCTTCAACACCACGATGGACAAGGACCACACCGGCGGAAACGAAGCTATTCGCCTGGCCGGAACCACCATCACCGGGGCGAACGTAACCGCCGAAATCAACGACGCAACGGTTGGCGCGCAGATTATCGCGCACGAGAAGCTGCTCGACCGCATGAGCGCGCCCACCGGCCAGGAACCGGCCGCGCCGACCGGGGCATGGCCCACGGATACGTACACGCACGGCCAGAAGGAAGTTTTCTTCAATGAAGAGCCGGTTACGGCGATCTACCAGCCGGCGGCGCACACCGACACCGACAGCCTGGTTTTCTTCCGCCGATCGGACGTGCTGGCTACCGGCGAAGTTTTCGATCTCAACGGCTATCCCGTGATCGATCTGGCGCATGGCGGAAGCATTGAGGGCGAACTCAACGCGCTGAATAACATTCTCGATATCGCCATTCCAAAGCATGAAGAGGAAGGCGGGACGTATATCATTCCGGGCCACGGACGGATCTGCGACGAGTACGACGTGCTTGAATACCGCGACATGATCACGATGATTCACGATCGCGTGGAGGATGCGGTCAAGCGCGGGCTGACGCTGGATCAGGTGGAAGCGGCGAATTACACGGTCGATTTCGATTCGAGATACGGTCCGGGAAATAAGTTCGTCGAAGCGGTTTACAAGAGCCTGAAAAAGTAACGCTCGTTTTGCCGCCACAGCGAAGCGTCAGTAGGGCGCAGGACGGCGGCCTGACATGCTGATCATCCTTGCAGGACTGCCGGGCGCCGGCAAAACGACCCTCGCACGAGAACTGGCGCGTCAGATTGACGCGGTACACATACGAATCGATTCGATAGAGCAGGCGATACGAGACTCGGCGACGCTGAACCGACCTATCGGTGACGTAGGGTATCGTGTCGGCTACGCGGTCGCAGAGGACAACCTGCGCGTCGGTCGAACCGTGATTGCCGACTCGGTGAATCCGCTGGCGCTGACGCGCGATGCCTGGATCGCAATCGCGAAACGGGCCTGCGTAAGAGCGATAGAGATCGAAATTACTTGTTCCGACACAAGAGAACATCGCGAGCGGGTGGAGACGCGGACACCCGACATTTCCGGATTGCGGTGTCCCGCTTGGGAAGACGTTATTTCCCGAGACTATCAACCATGGAACCGAAGACGTGTCGTTATCGACACCGCGGGTAACAGCGTGGAGCAGAGCGCGACGGCGATTCGACAGGCGCTCGCGGAATGAAGCATCGAGGACCAATCGGAGAATGAAGAAAGCCTACGCCGCACCGAGGCTGCCGATCCACAGGCGTGGCTGATACGTTTTGATGCGCAATCAGATGATAAAGTGCATCAATGAAGCAAAAATCGCCTCCTTCTCCTCACCGGCAAAACCGGCGGACGACTTTGACACTCCCCGCCGATTCTCTCACTGAAGCGCAGCGGATAGCCCATGCGAGGAAGGTGAATCTAAGCACGGTGATCGCGGAAGCGCTCAACGAAGGCTTGCGGGTGCAGACGGCAGCGGAGCGAGCGGAAGAAATGCTTGCGGATTACAGGAAGGCTTTTTCGGGTTTCTCCGACGAGGAGATGGCTATCCTCGACGGGATCATCCTGGAGCCAAGATCCCAGCATCTGAGGCAGCCCTAGAAAAAGCGGGCGGAGAAAGAACCCAGATGAGCCTGCGATCCACTCTCCACGATGCACTCCTCCCGAATCGCGCATTCACGCGCCGCGCCGGCCTCAGGGGATGGCTGCTGCGAATAGCGCTGTTGATCGTGGGGATATTCCTCATCGTTCACTTCGGCGTTCAGCAGCATCAATCGCTGAGGTAAGAGCGCGTTGTCACGCCACTACGACCTGGCGCAACAGCGCCGCAGACTTCGAGCGCATCCGCGGCGCCATCGAAAACGCGCCCGAGCCGTTTCCCAACCTGCGTCCGCTTGAGTTAATACGGTGTACTTCGCCGGCGTGAAGCTGCGCGGCCGAGCGATTTACTGTTGGCGCACGAGTGTCGGGGGGTCACGGACCGGCTGCGGGCGCTCCGTCAGACGGCGAACTTCGCTCTGAATCGTTTCAAACTCCGCGCTGGTTTCCACATAGTCCGAAGGCGGAAGTCGCTCGATTGCCGATTGCATTGCGGCAACGCGCCGAGCGCGGTCGGGAAGAGTGGAGCGCCCGATATAACGCGCCAGCGCCGCGGGATCGAAACCCGCGCGTGCTGTCACCGCGATGGCCGGAGCGTCGGCCTGCAGTTCGTAATCGCGCAGGGCGGGGATCAGGTCGGGGCATGCCTGACCCCAACCACCGACGAAGATCAGCGGTATGCCGCCTTTCGCGTTTTGGGCGTAAGCCTGAGCGACGTGCTCCATCGCGTGCGCCAGCATGCCGGCGAACTCCGCTTCGTCGCGGGTCTCCGTGAAAAGCGCGGCGGGAATGAATACGTAGCCGCCGGGCAGCGCTGCCGGTTCGTGTGTGGCGCCGCAGGAATCGTCGGCAACTACCGTGAACGTGAACGGAAATCTGGCATCCGGAATCTGCGCCGCGATTTTCTCGCCGAGACGGCGCACCCAAGCTTCAATAGTGGGATCGTCGATGGCGTGCTGCCGAAAATTCGAAGCCATTTGCTTCCCGAGGGCCGCTTCGTTTGCCAGACTGCCCGGGTCCTGAGCCGCCAGCGGCAGTCCGGCGAGCAGTAACACAGCGCAGCAACGAACGCGCATACGGTTGATCGGCGCTACGCCGCCCCGAGCTGATCGATATGGCCGAGGAGTTTCTCGATGCGGCTGCGCACCTGCTGGCGCTCGCTGCGCAGCGATTCGACCTCATCGGCCAACTGCGCGTTCGCCTTCTGCGATTCGGCGTAAGCCTGCTGCGTTGCCGCCAATTCTTTAAGCGCGGCTTCCTTCTCCTGGCGCAGGCGTGAAACCAGCGCCACCGCTTTCTGGATACGCTCCTCGAGATGAGTGAGCGTATCGATTTCGGGTTCCTGTCCGACGATTGCCATGGGCGCCACTATGCGGCGGGGGCGGCGAGCGCGGCTTTCACCTGCTCGACAATCTGCGCGAACTGCGCGGAATCGGCCGCGGCGGTTTCGGCCAGAACCTTACGGTCGAGGCCGATGCCGGCCAGCTTCAGCCCATGCATGAACTTGCTGTAAGTGAGACCGGCGTCGCGCACGGCGGCGCTGATGCGCACGATCCACAGCGAGCGGAAATCGCGTTTCTTGCGCTTGCGCCCGGTGTAGGCGAACTTCAGCGCGCGTTCGACGGCCTCCTGCGCGGAGCGGTTCAGTTTGCTCTTGGTTAGAAAATAGCCCGAAGCGAGTTCCAGCGTTTTGGCGCGGGTCGCCCGGCGTTTGGGACCACGTTTTACTCTCGGCACGTTTCTTCTCCTGTTGGAATTGCATTTTGCGGCGGGACGGGCACGTGCGGTGGCTCCGTTCGCGCGCGGTAAAACCGATCCGCCCTAGTAGGGGATCATGCGTTCGATACCGGGCTGGTTGGTCACGTCGGCCACCACTCCGGTATGCAGTTTGTTTTTGCGTTTGCGCGATTTGGACGTGAGGATGTGGCGGGCGAATGCATGCTGCCTGACAATCTTCCCCGTCCCGGTTTTTTTGAACCGTTTGGACGCACCTTTGTGTGTCTTCAGTTTGGGCATGGAGATATCCGGGAAACCCGATTCTAACACAACCGCGCGTATCCCCGCCCCGCGACCGAGCCGCGACCAAGCCGAGCCGCGATCCATACCGAGCCGCGATCCATACCGAGCCGCGACCGCGAGGGAGCGGTACGCAGGTTGATTCTGAAGAGCCGGCGACCTTTCGGGAACCTCGGTCTTCGCCTCCGGCTTGTCCCGACTCCCGGGCGACCGCTCCCTTGCGGTCGCGGCTCAGTACGAATCCCGTTTCGCGGTACGGATCCCGTTTCGCGGCACGAATCGCGTTTCTCCCCGCCCGGGCCACGACAAAAGTAAGAGCGGCGGGGGTGCTACGATAAAACGAGCGGGTGCAATTGAATCCAGGTATGTTACCGCCCGATCCGGATGGGCAGTCCGGCGAACAGACGCTCGGCCAATTCGCGCTGGTGAGTTATATCCCCGACCCGCCGGCCGGGTTTCTGGACGCGCTCCGCCTCGAACTCACCCCCGGCTGCAAACCACGCGCCCACGTCACGATTCTGCCGCCGCGGCCGATGACCGACGAAGTGCAGGGCGCTATCCGGATCATCGCCGAGGAAAGCCGAATCTTGACGCCGTTTTGGGTCGAGATCGGCGACGTCAATATCTTTGAGGAATCCTATGTGGTTTACCTCGAGATCGTCAGGGGCGCCCAGGAGTTGTGCGACGTCTACCGGACCGTCAACCGCGGTCCGCTTTGCTATCGGGAGAATTTCAGCTATCACCCGCACATCACCCTGGCGCAGGGGATTCCGGCGGAGCAGGCAGCGGCGGCCGCCGAGCTGGCGCGGGAACGGTGGGCCAAGTACCGCGGCCCGCGCCGGTTTCTCATTTCTTCCCTGTGTTTCGTGCAGCACGTGGCGCCCTCGATCTGGGTGGATGTGGCCACAGTGCCGACCGGCGTTGAAGTCGGCGTGATTGGATGAGCGCAGCCGGTCCTGCGTCATCCCGCATGATATTCTGAAAAACCCGTGACGATACTTCCCACTTCCCTCGTCGGATCTTACCCGCAACCCGAGTGGCTCATCAATCGAGAAATGCTCAGCAAGCGCATGCCGCCTCGCGTACGCGCGGGCGACCTCTGGCGTGTCGCGCCGGAGCTTCTCGAACTGGCCCAGGACGACGCAACTCTGCTCGCGCTGCGCGACATGGAACGCGCCGGGCTCGATATCGTCACCGACGGCGAGGCGCGCCGCGAAAGCTATTCGAACCGTTTCGCCACGGCGCTCGACGGCATGGATCTGGATAACCCCGGCACGATCCTCAGCCGCAGCGGGCAGCAGATCCTTGTGCCGCGGGTGACGCACGCGGTGCGGCGTCTGCATCCGGTGCAGGTGCGCGACGTCGAGTTCCTGCGCGCCAATACGGACCGGAAGATCAAGATCACCGTGCCCGGCCCGTTCACCATGACGCAGCTCAGCCAGAACGATTTCTACAAGGACGAGGAAGCGCTGGCGCACGACCTGGCGGCCGCGGTCAACGAGGAAATCCGCGATCTCTTCGCAGCGGGCGCGGACGTGGTGCAGATCGACGAGCCCTACATGCAGGCTTACCCGGATAAAGCGCGTCAGTACGCACTGGGTGCGCTAAACCGCGCACTGGAAGGACTCACCGGCACGACGGCTGTGCATATCTGCTTCGGCTATGCCGCGCTGGTTCCGGGCCGTCCGCCGGCCTACGCGTTCCTTTCGGAGTTAAGCGCGTGCTCCGTGCGCCAGATCTCGATCGAGACCGCGCAATCGAAGCTCGATTGTTCGGTGCTGTCGCAATTGCCGGGGAAGAATATCATCCTGGGTGTGATCGATCTTTCCACACATGAGGTGGAAACGCCACAAGTGGTGGCGGAACGGATTGAGCGCGCGCTGCCGTTCATCAGCCCCGACCGAATCATCGTGGCGCCCGATTGCGGGATGAAATATCTGCCGCGCCCGGTGGCGTTCGGCAAAATGCGGGCGATGGTGGAAGGCGCGAAGCTCGTGCGCGAAAAAATTGCCGCGTAAAGCAAGCAGGTTGTTAACCCAATGCCACATACTTTGTGGGGGGCTTTTTGTGGGGTCAGGCCTTCGGGCCTGCGGCCGGGCTTCTGCCCGGCCCGAGACTGATCGAAACCACCAGCTAACCCCCTGATTTGCGTGACTCCAGGCCGCCCGGAAGGGCGGCTGGCAGCGCCGAAGCGCCAGCCCCACAATAAGGCTGGAAACTCTGCATGGCATCAGATTGCTGGCCTGCGGCGGAGTAGTACTCCGCCCGGACGGTGGAGCGGAAACGCGGCAGGCCGATTACCAATCGGCCGCAGGTTAACAACGTGCCCTACATTAAAAAAGCGGCTTGGTGGTGGAGCGACTTTACTGGATGAAGCCGACCGGTTCGAGACGGAAGTGCGACTGCGCGCGGTCAGGAATCAGACTGGCCGCTTTCTCGACGGCCGCGCGGAAGCCGAGGTCGTCGGCATGGATGCCCAGCTGTTCCCCGCTGGTTTTGTTGTATTCCACGATTTTGAATCGCAGGGTCATGGGGTCGATTGCGCCCCCACTTATAACCTCGTTACGAAGTGCCTGAAAATCCGGCAGCGCTAAAGTTGAACCGGCGTCGCTCATACACTTACCTAATGCAGTTAGAGTGCCGAACGTTTCATTTAAAAACCTTATCGCGCCGATTGCAGCTGACGAAGCAAAGCCACGGTGCTCTCGCGCACCTTGGGCAGTTCACCGGCGCGTCCGCGTCCTCCATGGCCCAAAGCCATGTCCAGGGGCGTACGTCCCTGCTTGTCCTTCGCGTCAAGGTTGGCCCCGTTTTCAGCCAGAAATTTGACGACGGGATCCGAGGCAAGTGAGGCATAATGTAACGCTGTCTCACCATCGTTCCTCGCGGCATTCACGTCAACGTGTTGCGCGACCAGGAGCTTTACCGCTTCGAGCATGGCCGGCTCGGTCGCGTATTCCTTGGCGAAGACTCCAAGGCCGTGGCCAAGGCCCGCGGCGAGCATAAGCGCGGTGGTTCCGTTCTTCTGCCGCATCGAGGGATCGGCGCCGCTGTCGAGCAGCAGACGCATGGCTGCCACGTCGGCATTTCTGGCCGCGCGCATCAGCGGGGTCGTTCCCTCGCCGAGATTGCCGTCGCCGGGCGTGTGCGCTCGAAACAGCGTCGGCGTTTTGAGTTGCGCGTTCACCTTCGCTCCATGCGCGATCAGCTTCTTCATCAGGTCGAGCGGACTGTTTTCGTCGGTGAACGTGCGCGAAGGCCGGCCATACACCTCGCCCAGCGTACTCATATCGACCGCGGCATACAGCGCGGCCATGCCCGCCGTGTCCGCGATATTCGGGTCGGCGCCTTTGTCGAGCAGCATGGCGGCGGCGTCGTAATGTGCATTGATGATGGCGAGCACGAGCGCGGTGGTTCCGTCGGGATCGGTGAGGTTCGGATCGGCGTGCGCTTCGACCAGCACGCGCGCGGCTGCGAGCGAACCCTGGCGCGCGGCATACATCAGCGGCGTCCAGTGTCCGCGCGGCAGGATCGTCATCACGCCTTCCAGGCCGAACCGGTCCTTCGAATACTCAAGCTCGTTCGATCGCGCATTGACATCGGCGCCATGGGCGATGAGAACGCGCTCGGCGTCCGGATGATTTTCCGAAGCGGCCCACATCAGCGCGGTTTCGCCGTAGCTGCGCTCGCGCGCGTCCACTTTGGCACCATGTTGGAGCAGAACCTTCACCGCTTCGGGATTACCGGTGCGGGCAGCCGTCATGAGGACCGTTTCTCCGCCGGGCAGAGCCGCGTTGGCGTCGGCGCCGGCTTTGAGCAGCGTCTCGATCATGACGGCGTCTCCGTTGGTCGCGGTGAGCGAGAGTGGCGTCACGCCATAGCGATTGGCGGCTTTCGGGTCGGCGCCCGCGCGCAGGAGCGAACGCACGGTGGAGAGATCGTCCGACCGCGCGGCCCGGTGGAGCGGGGTGGTGCCGTCGGCTTCCGGACGATTGACATCGGCGCCGCCGGCGAGCAGCAGGCCGGCGAAACTCAGCAGCACGGCGGAGGCCATCGGATGTACGATCATGTCATAGATCTTATCGCCGATCTTATCGGTGATCTTATGGGCGAAAGTTCAATTCCGGCGCCGTACTGAGCCGTAACCGTGAGCGAGCGCAAAGGGCGCTGTCCCGCGCCGCAATCGAGCGGAGGAACTCGTTATTCCTGCGGCGCGGACGCGACCCGTTTTGCGCGTGTTCCCCAGAAGCGGTCTACAAAAGAAGCCGTCTACAAACTCTCGCCGTCTTCAAGACATTCGGCAATCGCCGATTCCGGGATCGCGCCTTCCTTAATTACGCGCCATTCGGGTTCGGTGATATCGACCGTGCTGGCGCCCATGCCTTCGCACATGCCGCCATCGAGCACCAGGTCCACTCCGCCGTCCATCACACCGAACACCTCAATGCCGGAGCGGCACGTGGGGCGGCCCGAAATGTTCGCGCTGGTGGCGATGATCGGCTGATTCAGCCGTGCGATCAATTCGTCGGCGACGCGGCACCGCGCCTGGCGCACGGCGAGCCGACCGGTGTTGCCGGTGGCGCGCAGAGGCATCTTGGGCGACGCGGGCATGATGATCGTCAACGGCCCCGGCCAGAATTTCCGCGCCAGCACGTTGAAGCGGGGCGAAATCTCGCGCGCGTACTCTTCGACCATGAGGGTGTCGCGCACCAGGATAGGCAGGGCGCGGTGAATCTCGCGGCCCTTGGCCTGATAAACCTGCCGCACGGCCAGAAGGCTGAACGGATCGGCAACCAGCGCGTAGAGCGCGTCGGTCGGGATGGCCACCACGCGGCCACGGCGTATCAGCGCCGCCGCCCGATCCAGTGCTTCCGGTGAGGGATCGAGAGCCTGGATCTCGATCAGGTCGGTGGCCACGTGGGTCAGCGTAGCACAATAGCTGAGGGGACGGTCCCCCGGATGAGGGCAGACCACGGAGGAGGCCCGCGTCCGCCTCTTGGCATAATTCAATGTGATCGCCATCGAGACAGAGCGCCTGCGGCTGAGGAACTGGCTGCCCGCCGACCGCGGCCCCTTTGCGAGATTGAACGCCGACCCGCGGGTGATGGAATTCCTGGGCGGAGTTCTGTCGCGCGCCGAGAGCGATACTCTGGCGGATCGAATCGAGGCTCACCACAGACGGCACGCTTTCGGCTGGTTCGCCGTTGAATTGCGGGAAACCGGAGCCGTCATCGGCGGTATCGGGCCCCTGGTGGTCACATTCGAAGCGCACTTCACGCCCTGCGTCGAAATCGGCTGGCGCCTCGCTTTCGCATACTGGGGACACGGTTTCGCCACCGAAGCGGCGCGCGCCGTGCTCCGGTATTGCGACGAAACACTGCGTCTCCGCGATGTCGTGGCCTTCACCGTTCCCGCGAATCTCCGCTCGCGCCGCGTGATGGAAAAGATCGGAATGACGCACGATCCGGCCGGCGATTTCGATCACCCGAATCTGCCCGAAGGCCACCCGCTGCGGCGACATGTGCTCTACCGGCATTACGCCGCCGACGGGACTGAAGGGATGATCACAGCCCCTTCAAAAAAATAATTCCTCCCGATCCCTATCCATCCGCAACCACTTACGCCCCGCATCCCTCTCAACCAACCGCCAGCCCGCCAACCCTCGCGCTACCCTCCAATCGAGAACCGGGTCGGCGCCCATTGGCCCCCCGGTCGCTAAGCCGTACAGTCCTCGAGGCTCTGTTCGCGGTGAATGCCATCTGCAATGGGCGGCTGTCGCTGCCGCAACGACGCGGCCCCGGCCCTTGTCCGAGAGACCAAACAAGCCCCCGCCTGTGGGTCATCAGGCAACGGAGCGCTCCG
>JASHSD010000595.1 GCA_030036985.1 Bryobacteraceae bacterium | reverse complement strand
AAGCCATTTTGGCCAATATTCCGCCGCCCGCGGGCGATCCCGACGTTGTCCTGCAGGCGCAGGTCGCCAATCTGGATTACAGCGATTATCTGGGTCGCCTCGCCATCGGCCGCATTTTTCAGGGCACGCTGAAATACGGCGATGAAGTGGCGATCTGCCATCTCGACGGCCGCGTGCAGAAGACGAAAATCACCAAGCTGTATTCGTTCGAAGGGCTGCGGCGCGTGGATGAAACGGTTGCGAAGCCGGGGGATCTGGTGGCGGTCGCCGGCGTCGAAGGCATAACGATCGGCGAGACCATCACCAGCGCCGAAACGCCCGCCCCGATGCCGCCGATTCAGATCGACGAGCCGACTATCGGTATGACGTTCACGGTGAATACATCGCCGTTTGCCGGCCGCGAAGGACAGTTCGTCACGTCGCGAAATTTAAGAGACCGCTTGGATAAAGAGTTGCTGACGAACGTTTCCATTCGCGTGGAATCCACTTCGCCCGAGACGTTCAAAGTGATGGGCCGCGGCGAACTGCAGCTCGCCATCCTGATCGAAATGATGCGGCGCGAAGGCTACGAACTGGCCGTGGGCAAACCGGAGATTCTGACGAAAAACATCGACGGCAAAATGATGGAGCCGGTGGAAATGCTGGTGATTGATTGCCCCGAGTCTTTCATCGGCGTGGTGATCGAGAAGCTCGGCAGCCGCAAAGGCAAGATGAGCAGGATGGTGAATAACGGCTCGGGGCGGGTGCGCCTCGAGTTTCACATTCCCTCGCGCGGACTGATCGGGTTGCGCAGCGAGATCCTTACCGACACCCGCGGCACGGCCATTCTGAATTCGCTGTTTCACGGGTACATTGAATGGCAGGGCGAGATTCCCACGCGCCCGACCGGTTCGCTCGTGGCGGACCGCCCCGGCAAGACAACCGGCAACGCCATTTTCAATCTGCAGGAGCGCGGCGAGATCTTCGTCAGCCCTGCGACCGAAGTCTACGAAGGCATGATCGTCGGCGAGAATGCGCGCCAGGCGGATCTTGACGTGAATATCGTCAAAGAAAAGAAGCTGACGAACATGCGCGCCTCGACGGCCGATGAAGCCATTCGTCTGGTGCCGCCGAAACTACTCAATCTGGAGCAGGCCATCGAGTTCATCCGCGAAGACGAGATGGTCGAAGTGACGCCGCAGTCCATCCGTTTGCGCAAGAAAATTCTCAAAGCCAATCAGCGGTAGGATCGGACTATGGCGACAGGCACGCCAATTCCGGTCGAAGAATACCTGCGCACAAGCTGGCGTCCCGACCGCGATTACGTGGAGGGCGAATTACTGGAGCGCCAGCTGGGTGAACGGGTCCACGGCGGGGCGCAACGCGAGCTGATGTTCCGCTTGGCATCACGCTATCCGCAGTTGCGCAAGCGCCTTTTCCCGGCGCAGCGGGTTCAGATAAGCGGGTCGCGTTTTCGCGTTCCCGATGTCTGCGTTCTCGCCGAAAATGCGCCCGACGAACAGATCGTAAGAACGCCGCCGCTGCTCTGCGTGGAGGTTTTGTCCAAGGACGACACGCTGGAGTCTCTCTGGGATCGGATCGAGGATTATTTCGCTATCGGCGTACCGGTTTGCTGGATTGTCGATCCCATCGGGCGCCCCGGCTGGATCGCCACCCCGAACCACCTCGACAAAGTCACCGACGGCATCCTTCGCGCAGACGATATTGAAATGCCGCTCGCAGAAGTGTTCGAATAACCTCATGCCCATCGTCACAATCCCGGTCGAAGAATATCTCGCCACAAATTACCAACCCGACTGCGATTACGTAGACGGAGAGTTGGTCGAACGTAACATGGGCGAACAAAGCCACGGCAGAGTTCAGCTGCGGATCGGGGCATGGCTGTATGCCCGCGAATCCCGGTTACGAATCAGAGGGCTCGTCGAAGTCCGTCTTCAGATCAACCCGCGGCGATTTCGCATTCCCGATGTCATGGTGCTCCCGATCGATGCCCCACGCGAGGAAATCGTCAGCACGCCCCCGTCGTTGTGCGTGGAAATCTTGTCGAGATCCGACAGTCTGGAATCCATCTGGGACCGGATCGAAGATTATTTCGCCATCGGCGTGCCGGCTTGCTGGATCGTCGATCCCATCGGGCGCCGCGGCTGGATCGCCACCCCGAACCACCTCGACAAGGTCACCGACGGCATCCTCCGCGCGGGCGACATCGAGATGCCGCTCGCGGAAGTCCTCGAATAACCCGGCCTACCGGCTCAGTTCTTTTTTGACGATCGGCGTGACTGTCGCCACGTCGAAAAGGCCGTTATACTTTTTGCCGTTGAAGAAGAACGTCGGCGTGCCGCCCACGCCCGCGACCTCGCCTTCCTGCTCCTCGGCCATCACGCGCGCTTTGTACTTGTGGCTGTCGAGGTCCGCGGTGAAGCGATTCACGTCCAGCCCGATTTCCTTCGCATAACGCAGCACGGTCTTGCGCGAAAGATCCGGGAAACCGCCATAGAGGCGATCGTGCATCTCCCAGAACTTGCCCTGCGCCTGCGCGGCCAGCGAGGCCTCGGCGCCGAACTCCGCCTGCGCGTGCGAATCGAGCGGGAACTGTTTGAAAACCAGCTTCACGTCCTTCGGAAAGTTTTTGACGATGGCCTTCGCCTGCGGCGCGGCCTCGGTGCAGTACGGGCACTGAAAATCCGAGAATTCGATGATGGTGAGCCGCGCATTCTGCACCCCCTCCACCGGATCGCCCGCGGTCGAAATTTTCACCGGAGGTTCCAGCACCGGCGGCGGCGCGTCGGCTTCCTTCTTGATCTCGGCCCGCACCGCATCCGCGTTCTTGCCTTCCGAGAAGCCCTTGATCGCGAGGTTGACCTCCTTGCGGCTGTAGCTGCAGGTCTGGTCCTTCATGCGGCATTCGGCCATTTTCATGTTGCAGCCGCAGGTGCATTTTTCGGTGCGCACGAACTTGAGCGCGGCCTCTTTGCGCGCTCCGGAAAGCCCATGCCAGTCGGCTCCGGGCAGATCGGTGGCCGTCTGCCACGTCCCCTGCGCGAGGCAGAGCACGCCGAGAAGAAAGAAGGGGGCGAAGTTCCGAATTCTCACGTTGCCATTATCTCTCAAGCCGCCGATGCGCGGCGGGGTCGTGCTCAAGGAAGGCCGGACCTTCGTGGCGCATACGCGGGAGCTCGATGTTTCTTCCTGCGGCGCACGCAGCAGAAAGCCGTTCGCAATCTCAAAGAGGCGGTCAGGCTCTTTCCGGAGGAGGCCGGGAAGATGGGCGTCCTTGAACAGATTATGCAAGAGGCCGGGTACCTGAAGCGCAAGAGCAAACTGCAGGGGCCGAAGTTCATCGCCACACAGCGAGTTTCCCTGCCGCTGCCGATGGTGCATGTCAAAACTCACGAACTAAACTAACCGTTACGGCTGGCGCAGAACGCTCCCTCGCGGTCGCGGCTCGGTATCGGTTTTTGAGTCGAGGCTCAAGGTTTGGCCTACGTTTCCTCGCGCTGAGTTCCCAGATAGCGGCTGGCCAGCACCGACTCGGCCATCGCAGAAGCCAGCACCAGCAGCATCACGTACCACCAGAAGCTTTCCGGCGTCTTGCGCGGCGCGGTCGATCCCGGCGCAGCCGCTTCCTGCGACGACTGCCCGCCGTTGCCTTGCCACAGCGCAAGCACGTCGTCGGGAATCACGTCGAGGTTCGATTCCTTCGGATCCGCATTCACGCCGATCATGTTTTGGCGTCCGTTGGCCAGGCGAAGTTGGTAGTAGCCGGCTTCGGTCAGCTGGAACGACTGCGCCGAGGCCGCCTCGCCCAACGTCAGCGGCCGCTTGCCTTCGGGATCGGTGACCTCGACGGCCTGACCCTGCTCCCTCGCGTTGCGCAACTCAAGGTACGCGTCAACCGCTTGTGCGCCGCCCTGGCGGTCGCTGCCCGCGAGATAGCGCGCGGTCTGCTCGATGAACGGCACGAACGCGGGATGCAGCGGGAAATCGTTCGTGAGATTGTCGAGCCCGGATGTGAGCAGCACCACGCGTCCCTCGCCGATGCGTTTTTCGAGCAGCAGCGGGGTCTGGTCGGCCAAACGCGCGATCACGCGCGCGTCGCCGGGGTCCACATTCAGGGCGTAGAAAAACTTCACGCCCGGCCAGCCCTCGGCCTTCGCCACGGCGGGATACGAGGAATCGGCGGAGCCGACCGACATAAAACGGTCGGGAATGCGGCTGTAGTCGCGGGTTTCGATGATGCGCGAGCCGAAGATCGGAATCTGCGTGCGCGCTCCGGCCGAAGTGCCCGCGGCGATGAAGAGACTTCCGCCGGAACGAATGTATCCGGTCAGTGAATTCTCCAGCAGCGAAGGCACCGAATTGACGTCGGACAGAATGATGAACGCGTAGTTCGAGGGCTGCCGGTCTGCGGCTTCGTTGACGTTGATCGATTCCAGAACAAATGCCGATTGCGCGGCCGCCGAGAGCGCGGCACCGATGTAGAGCGGCGAACGATTGTCACCGTAATTGTGGATCAGCAGCGCCTTCTGCGGGTCCGAACGCTGAACCGCGAATCGCCGCAGATCGTCTGCCGGAAAGCCGTCGGCATCGTCGATTTTGATCTCGCAGCGGCTGAATCCATAAGGCACTTCGAGGGCGGGAAAGTCGACCGTAGCCTTTCCGTTCGCAGGGATCTGAACCGCTTTCGTTGCGGTCGTCTTGCCGTTCACGACGAGCGACGCGGTGCGCTGCGCGGCGGGCGTGTTGTAACCGGCAATCACCGCCTGCACGCGGACCGGCTTGGCGTCCTTGCCCCAGACCTGACCGGGCGCGTCCACCGATTCGACAGTCCAATTCGGCTCGGGTTTCGTGGTCACGGCGTGCGCCGTCAGTTTGACGTTGTTGGGCAGCGCCATGTCCGTGAAATTGCCGGCCAGTTCGCTCCGCTGCATATCGCTGAACAGATGCAGCTCGATGGGCGTGTGCACCGTCTCCGCCAAAGCCCGAATGGCGCGCGCCAGTTCACCAAAGTTGCCGTGACCATCGCTCGGTTCTATCGATTGGACCGCGGCGCGCAGGGCTGCCTGATCCTCGATGGGCTGCGTCACGTACCGCAGCTGGGATCCGAACGCGGCCACCTGCGCTCGCGCCGCGCCCTTGCTGCCGAGCACTCTTATGGCCGCGGCCTTCGCATCTTCCAGGCGATTGCCCGCACGCATGCTGAACGAATTGTCGATCACCAGCAGCACCAGCCGTCCACTGGCCAGCGTGGCCGAGTTGCGATTGATGAACGGATTGGCAAACGCGAAGATCAGCAGCAGCAGCAGGAGCAGCCGCAGGGACAGCAGCAGCAGATAATGCAGCCGCCGATGCCGGGTCGAGCTTTGCGTCCGCGACTCAAAGAACATCAGCGAGCTGACCTGTTTCGGGGTGCGCGTCTGCCGCTTGAGCAGATGCAGATACAGCGGAAGTGCAACGCCCGCCAGCGCCGCGAAAAACCAGGGCGAAAAGAAACCCATCTACTTTCGGCCTCCGCGCAGGCTGAGGTATTCGCGCAAAGCGGCGTCGAGCGGCCGATCGGTCATCAGCAGGTAGTAACCCATGCCCGCGGCCTGCACGCGGTCGCGCAGATCGGCCAGGTGCGCTTCGATCTTTTCGCGATACTCTTTCTTCGAGTAATCGGGCGTGACTTCGAGCTGGCTCTGCGTTTCCAGGTCCACGAGGATCTGCGGTCCGTTCAATTTCGGTTTCACATCCTCGGGATCGAGGACGTGAAACAGCACCACTTCGTTGCCGTGATAGCGCAGCGGCTCGATGGTGCGGACCACGCTGTCGGGCGATTCCCAGAAATCGGAAACGATCAGCACCATGCCGCGACGCTTCAGAAACTCCTGGAAATAACGCATGGGCTTCGAGAAATCGGTGCGGGCGCGCGCTTCGGCCTGTTCGAGACCCGCGAGCAGACGATGCAGCTGGCCCTGTCGCGTCGAAGGGCGGATGTAATTGCGGATCTCGTCGTCGAACGTGATCAGCCCGGCGGCATCGCGTTGGCCGTGGATCGCGAGGTAGAACAGCGATGCCGCGAGATAACGCGCGTAATCCATTTTGTTGACCTGATGCGAGCCGAACTGCATGGAGTTGCTGGCGTCCAGGAGGATCGTCAGCATGCTGTTGGTTTCGCCGCGGAAGCGTTTCAGGTAGAGGCGCTCGCTGCGCGCGTAGACGTTCCAGTCGACGTGGCGGAGGTCGTCGCCGGGATTGTACATCTGGTATTCGGCGAACTCCTGGCTGAAGCCGAAATCGGGCGAACGGTGCAGGCCGGCGACGAAACCGTCGACCACGGTCTTGGCGATCAGTTCGAGCCCCGAGATACTTGCCAGGACCGCCGGGCTGAGGAAGCGTTGTTCCATGAAGAGCTAAGTTCGCTCCCTCACGGTCGCGGCTCGGAAACTTGTGGGGCGGCCTTTCCAGGCTGCGAACTCGCTTTCCAGCGAGTTCAGCCGGCCCGAAGGCCGGCTTGCAGGGCGGAAGCCCTGACCCCACATTGGACACATGGTCATTTCGCGGCTCCGTCGAGCTGCTCCTGCACCTTTGCCAGCGATATCAACAAATCCGTCAACTGCTTCTTGTAATCCTCCGGAGGAATGGCCGCCTTCTGGTATTCAAGAATATCGATCTGCCGCTGAAGGTCTTCCTTCTTCGACAGCAGACCACGCTTCGCCGGATCCAGCGCCGCGGTCTTGCTGCTGCCCAGCCGAATCAGCGTGAACGTGTTCAGCAGGCGTCCTTCGCCATTGTCCGTCGATGCCGTGCGAACCGGATCGCCTCTGCCGATATCCTCGAAAACCGCATGCTCCGTGGCCAGGCGCTTCTGCGAGGTGTAGAACTCGGCGGTCTTCCGATCCGCGTACTGAAACGCTTCGCCGGCGGTGATGGCTTCGCTCTTATCCAAATCCGTAGCCGGATCCTGAAGCGCCTCCACCCAGTAGCGCGCGAAAACGGTGGCGTTCTTTTCCGTGCCTGTCTTGGTGGCCGCAATCACGGCGCGGCCCGGCCGTTGCAGCGCCGGGATCGAGCCGCCGCTCGCGCTCGTCGTATTGACGATTAACTGGCGCTTCGACGCAATGCGATTGCACGCCTCGGCCAGTTGTTCCCCGCTGATATCGGGGCCGACCAGATCGAACTTGTATTCCACTCCGTCATACGCGCCATGGCCGATCATCACCAGCACGAAATCGTCCTGCGCCTTCGCCGCGGACGCGACCTGCTGCAGCGTGCTCAGAAGCTTCGCCCTGGTTGCGCCGGGCCCCGAAAGCGTGAAGACGTGCGCTCCGGCTCCTGAATCCTTGAAGATCTTATCGAGGTCGGCAGCCTCGCCATCGAAACGCGTCTCATATCCGGGTTCGCCGCCGAGTCCGGCGATGGTGACGAAGAACGTGTCCGCGTAGGCCTGCCCCGCCAGCAGCACGCCGGCGGCAAGAAACAGCTTCCTCAAACAATCCCCCACTTTCGCCGCAGCCACCATTCGGAAAAACGCAGCGTCAGCAGCACCAGGAAAACCAGCGGCAGATCCCACAGGTCGTGCGTCTCGCGCATGGTCACGCCCGCTTCCGAAAGCGGGATGCGCCCCGCGAGTTTGCCGAGGTCCGCGGGCTTCCAATACTGTCCGCCGGTCTGATTGGCGATGCGTTCAAGCAGTTCGCGATTCTGTTCCGTATGGAAATTCTCCGCCACGCCGTCCATGCGTTGAAAAGTTAATACATCGCGGCCCAGCTCTTTGCCCGCACGCTGCGCCGTGACTTCGGTCAAATACGCTCCGACCTTCGGCGCGGACCACGCCGCCTGGAAATGTCCCGGGTTATTGGGCACAGGGCTCATCTCGACCAGCGCGCCTACGCCGCCCGGCCCGAGAATATGCGCTTCCACCCTGGCGTCGGGAGCGGGATTGAATTCCTGATCGCGAACTTCGGCGCTGAACATGACCGAGCCGTTATCGAGCAGCATCTGCGCCGGCACCGAAGCCGTTACGTGACCTGGCGTGTCCGACGCCACCCATCGCAGCAGCTGTTGCCAAAAAAGATGATGCGCCGTATCGCCCAACGGCAGGCTCATCTGCCAACGCCACGTGCCGCCGGTCGCCATGATGGCGGTGCGGCCGCGGCCGTAGTTCTCGGTGATCAGCAACGGCAGCTTGCGTCCTTCGGGCGTAATCATGTTGGCGAGAACGGTCGCTCCCGGCTTCGGCGTGCCCGGGTCTTCGTAATCCATCAGGTATGGCAGCGATTTCCATTTCGCGGCGTTCGCGGCCGGGTCGTCAACCAGCCGCGTGATGATGCTGTCGACGCCCGCGGGCGCGAGTTCGGACGTCGTGTGCGTGCTGCCTTCCTTCGGATCCGCCTCGCGATGGAACGTGCCCGCCTGCGTCGGCAGCGTTGTGGGCAGGATGTCGGTAATGTTCGTAGCCGCCCATCCGCCATCCGCCAGCGAGAACTGCCCACCGAGGAACAGCGCGCCGCCGCCGCGCCGATCCACGAATTCCCGAATCAGCTCCTGCTGGTTCGGCGTGAAATAGCCCGCCTCAACCGAACCAATGATCAGCCCATCGTAAACGAAAAGATCCTCGGGACGCGAAGGAAATCCGTCGGCCAGTTCTTTGGGGTCCGCAATGCCCTGGCGATAAATCTTGTTCTGACTGGTGCGGTCCATGGAGACGATCTGCACCATGCGATCGTCTTCCTCGGCCTCGCGGATG
>JASHSD010000045.1 GCA_030036985.1 Bryobacteraceae bacterium | reverse complement strand
CGCAGTGTAGGGCGGGATGGTATCCCGCGGCGGACTGGCAGTCCGCCTGGACGGTAGAGCGAACCCGGCCAAGCCGACCACCAATCTCCGCAAGTTCGCGGTCTTTTCCGAAAACTACACAGCCGTGCGGCATTCCGACACAAGCGGACTCCTCCGGTCAGGCTCGGAACCCGTGTTCTCAACGACCCGTGTATGGCAAACCGGATGCAACGACGCGGGTCAATGGGACGATTCCGGGTTTTGGCGGTTTTTCCAGCGATGGCGTGGACTTGTGTAGCGCTGACAAGCCCGCCGCTAACCGACTACGTCACTTATCTGGGAGGCTCATCCACTGACAACGTGAGTGGAATCGCCGTCGATTCCTCGGGCTCGGAGTATGTCGCGGGCACGACCGACTCACCCGATTTTCCGGTGACGTCGACTACGCTCGGCGCGCCTTCGGCGAGCGCCAACTGCGCTTTTGTCACGAAATTCAATCCGGCGGGGACAGGCATCGTGTTTTCCATTTGCGTGGCCAATTATCAAGGCGTCGCGTTCGGCATGGATTCGGGCGGCAATCTCTATCTGACCGTCAACCTGGAAACGAACGGCTCCTCGAGCTATTACGTTCTTAAGCTCGACCCCACCGGCCAGAACATTCTCTACACCACGCCAGTCGGCGCCACTCCCGAATCCATGGCTGTGGATGCGGCCGGCGACGTCTACCTCACCGGTTCCGCCGTGGCCGGATTCACCACCACGGCAGGCGCCTATCAACCCCAGCTCAGCCCTGGTGGATCATGCGCTGAGGACAACGCCCCAGCAGGCCCATGCGCGGACGCTTTCGCTCTCAAGCTTTCCCCCTCGGGAGCTCTGGTCTGGGCAATATACCTCGGAGGGTCAGGAACGGACGACGGGCACGCCATTGCGGTCGACAGCTCAGGCAGTCCGTGGGTGGTCGGCTCGACCGCATCGTCGAATTTTCCGATAACCCCCGGCGCGTTCGATTCAACGTTTGGGGGCGTGATCAACATCGGTCCGGCGGCTTACGGCGACGGCTTCGCGGCAAAGTTCGATCCTTCAGGCGGCAAGTTGCTCTATTCGACCTACTTGGGCGGGAGCGCTCTTGACGCTGTCTATGCCGTCGCGATCGATGCGGACAATTCGGCTTACGTGACAGGGCAAACTTCGTCGTCTGATTTCCCGACCACGCCTGGCGCACTCCAAACCCTTTCAGGGAGCGCATTCGTCACGAAATTCACTTCATCTGGCGATGTTGTCTATTCCACATTTCTCAGCGGGACCGGAACCCAAGGCACCGCCATTGCCGTAAACGCGGACGGAGAAGCCGCGGTCAATGCCCCGGCGGCGTCTTCGGTCGCGCAGGCGACGCCCTGCACAGGCTCACCCGCCATCACTGTCCTGAGCGCGGACGGATCGGCAGTCGCCGGCTCCTCATCCGTGACCGGCAATTACCTGGCTGTCGACGCCAATGGAGGTCTCTATTCGGCGGGGACCACCCTGACCCTCGCGTTCCTTTCCACGCCCAACGCATACCAGATTTTCTACGGTGGAGGATCCTCGGACGGCTCTGCCGGGAAGGTCGATTTTTCGCAACCCGCGGCACCGGCGTTGTCCGCTGTCGTGAATGCCGCGAGCTTCGCCGGCGGATATGAATTTCCCTACACAGGAGCACTCGCTCCGGGGGAACTCGTCGCCATTTTCGGCAACGGTTTCGGATCGAACCCATCCGTCAATTTCAGCGGGACGCCTGCGCCCATCCTCTACGCGTCGAACTGCCAGATCAATGCGGTGGTTCCGTTTTCCCTCGCGCCAGGAACACCCACGGAAACCGGCCCGTTCTCCACGTCGTCGACCGCCGTGACAGTTGTTTCCGATTCCCAAACGATCGGCCCGATGCAACTCCCGGTGGTCGCCGCGGTGCCGGGCATCTTCACGCTGACGGGGACGGGCACGGGGCAGGCGGCGGTGATCAATCAGGACGGCGCCATCAACTCCGCCTCCAATCCGGCGCCTCCCGGTTCGATCATTGCGGTTTATATGACCGGAACCGGCCAATTGAGTCCCGCAATTGCCGATGGATCCTATGGACCGTCGATGGCGCCATTCCCCACGCCTGTTCAGAGCATCACCAGTTCTCTCGGCTCGGTTGTGTTTGCGGGACAGGCTCCCACTTTGATTGCGGGAGTTACACAGGTGAACGTGCAGATCCCGGCAAACGCGCAGGCCGGAGCCTCCGTGCCCATCACGATTGAAGCCGGTGGATATTCGAGCGTCGGGCAGGTCTTTGTGGCCGTGCAGTGAGAGCAGCGCTATTATAAGCGCCGACGCGGGGCCAGCACATATACATACGAGAGCATCGCGATCCCGACAAAGAATGGGATCAGACCGCTGAGCGACACCGCTCCGCCCACAAGCGCCCGCAGAAAGATCACAATCCCGATTCCCACCGCCGCGGTGACGATGCCGGTTATCTTGATAGACTCCTGTACTCGCCTGCCGACCTCCGCTTCCTGCTCGCGCATGGCTCTGACGACGGCTTCGGATGTCGCGCCCGGCAGATCCGCTATCCTTCGCAGCACCTCGCTTCTGTACCACGCCTCCCTTTCCCGCCTGCGGCAATCGACCCACGCCACAATCGAAAGAAACGAAAACAGCGCGATTGCGCCAATGCTCAGGAACTCCCAAATCGCCGATAACGGATTGAACATTTCACCCGGTCAGACTCAGGCTGCGACAGAGTGGTTGCGTTATTTTCCACCGAAGAAATGCAACTTTGGCGCTCCATCCGTGGTCTTACCTCTGGTGATGAGCCTGACCGCCGCCGTTGATGCGGATCGCCTGTGCGTCGCGAAGGTTCTCGCCGGGGATGCGGCCGCTTTCGAAGAAATCGTCCGGCGCTGGCAGACGCCCATCGTGAATCTCGCCTGGCGCTTCTTCCGTGACCGGGACCGCGCCGAAGAGATCGCCCCGGATGTGTTCCTGCGCGCATGGCGAGCGCTTCCGCAGTGGCGCGGCGATAGCGCGTTCTCGACATGGTTGTTCGCCCTTGCGGTCAACGTCTGTCGCTCGGAACTGCGGCGCAGACCGGTGCTCGCGATACCGCTCGGCGGTTTGCCGTCAGCCGGCGCGGATCACAGTCGCAGCGGCGATGAAAGAGACGAGATACTGAGGCGCGCCGTGCTCACGCTTCCGGAGAAATATCGAGATGCAATTGTACTTTTCTACTTCCACGATAAGGATATCGGCGATGCCGCGCGCACGCTCGGGTTGCCCGAGGGTACAGTCAAAGCGCGGCTTTCAAGAGCACGGGAACTGTTGCGAAAAAAGCTTACGAGCCAATGGGAGGCGTTCCGATGAACCACGATGAACTGGATTGCGGGCTGTCACAAGCCGATGACATCGTACCGTCATCCGGATTCAGCGTTTCGGTTATGCGGCGTATTGAAAGCGAAGCCGGAGCCTTGCCGCCGATTCCGTTTCCATGGCTGCGCGCGTGGCCGGGAATCTGCCTGGCTCTCGCTTCTCTCGTACTGCTCGCGACTGCCGCTTCAAATTCACGCGCTCACAGCGTGGCTGTACCCGCTCTTTTCTGGGCGCTTGGCTCCGCCCTGGTTGCCGTTGCCTCATTGACGCTCGTATTTATCGCGGCGAAGAGACCCTAAACGGCCCGCCGCGATCTCCAAAGCCGGGCACTTCTATGTGGCTCGGATACGCGGCTTCAGTCGCGTCTTTAGATATCGCACCCAAAAACGCGACTGAAGTCGCGTGTCGGTCATGACGCTCCGGCCGCGCGCTTACGCGTCAACGCTTCGAGGGCAAGCTCTCCGGCCGCTTTGACTAATCCCGCCATTTTCGGATGCATGGGCACGATGTCGACGGGCAAATCCGCGGCTTGTAGGAACTCGGTCATGATCGGGCCAACCGACGCCACCACCGTGCGATGCCTGAGCGTGTCCCTGACCTCCGCCTCAATACCCTGTTCCCGTGCAATCTGAAGCAGGTGATCCAGCTGGATCGACGATGTGAACAGCACGACATCCACCGTGCGCGCCGCCAAACGGTGGGCCGCTTCGCGCAACGGAGCGAGATCGGCGGGCAGATCCCAACGGTAGATCGCAAACGAGGTGATGCGCGCGCCGAGCGCTTCGAGGGCTGAGGTCATTTCCGGGTTCGGACGGCCGTACTCCTGTACCGCAACCCGCCTCTCGGGGCGCGACGCAACGGCATCGACCACTTCCTTCCACGTATTGGGCTCGGGAACAACAATGTGCGCTCGTGTGCCAAGTTCGCGCAGAATCGGAACAGGCTTGGGACCACGAGAGACGATGAACGCCTTCTTCAGCCCTTCCGACAGCCGGTTCAGCGTCGCCTGGTCGGCCGAATGCGCCGCCGCGATATCGCGGAGAAAGGACAATCCAGCGCCGGTCATGCACACGACCAGATCGAACTCGCCGGCCTGCAGACGGTCGACGAACTCCAGTGCATCGTGTTGATCCTCCAGCGCACGCTCCTGAACGGAAGGAGCGACAAATGGCTCGCCTCCTTCCCTTCGGATCAGAGTTTCCATTTCTTTCGCGCGCCGGCTTTCCAGACTGAGAACTCTTAGTCCTCCAAATGGCATGTCTCCGAATGCGATCCACTCCTATTCTCCCGCTCGCGATTTCTGCTCGCGATTTCTACATGCGCAACAACGCTTCCAAATAGCCGAACTGCCCGTCTTTGCCGGCCGGGTAGATCTCCCGCATCACCGCCAGGCCCTGCGTGTAACCCAGATATGCCGTGAAGGTCATATGGCGATTCGCGCGATACTCCACGCTG
>JASHSD010000594.1 GCA_030036985.1 Bryobacteraceae bacterium | reverse complement strand
TCAACGGGGCCGCGCGCGACGTAGAAGCGGGTATTAATGCAGCGCGCACTTATCTACCCGCTAATCTGCCGGCTAACCCCACTTATCGAAAAGTGAATCCGGCTGATTCACCGATCTTAGTGCTGGGATTGCAATCGGATATCTACGACGTGCCGGCTCTCTATGATACTGCGTCCACCGTGATTGAACAACGCATTTCGCAAATCGCGGGGGTGGGCGAAGTGCTAGTGGTAGGCGCGTCGCTGCCCGCGGTGCGGATCGATCTGAATCCGGACCAGCTGGCGAGCTACGGCGTCAGTCTGCCGCAGGTGCAGGCCGCGGTCGCGGGCCAGAACTCGAATCTGGCCAAGGGGCAGATCGCGGACGGATTGACGACCGCGGACATTATCGACGACGACCAGATTTCGAAGGCCGCGCAATACCAGGGGCTGATCGTCGGCTATCACAACGGCGGCGCGATCCGTTTGTCGGAAGTGGGGCAGGTGACCGATTCGCAGCAATCGATCCGTCAGGCCGGGTTCCTCAACGGAAAGCCTTCGGTGAACATGCTGGTGTTCCGGCAGCCGGGCGCCAACATCATCAATACGGTCGACGCGGTGAAGGCCGCGATTCCGTCGCTGCAGGCGAGCATCCCGCGCGGCCAGCATATTGTCACGATTCTGGACCGGACCACGACGATTCGGGCCTCGGTCGGCGATATCGAAATAACGCTGGTGATCTCGGTATTTCTGGTGATCGGGGTGGTCTTCGTATTTCTGCGGAACACGCGCGCGACGTTCATTCCCGCGGTGGCCATTCCGGTCTCGCTGATCGGAACGTGCGCCATCATGTATCTCTTCGGATTCTCGCTCGACAATCTGTCGCTGATGGCGCTGGCGATCGCGAGCGGTTTTGTGGTGGACGACGCGATCGTGGTGATGGAAAACATCACGCGGCATCTGGAAGCGGGGCTGCGTCCCGTCGAAGCGGCGTTGAAGGGAGCGGCGGAGATCGGATTCACGGTGTTTTCGATCAGCATCTCGCTGATCGCCGTGTTCATTCCGATTCTTATGATGGGCGGCATCGTGGGCCGCCTGTTCCGCGAATTTGCCGTCACCCTGGCCGCGGCGATTCTGGTGTCGATGGTGGTTTCGCTCACCACGACGCCGACGATGTGCTCGCGCGTACTCGTGCCGGAGAGCGAGATCAAACACGGCCGCATGTACAACTGGAGCGAGCGGGTCTTTAATTCAATTCTAGGCGGGTATCAGAGCAGCCTGGCGTGGGTGCTCGATCATCCCGTGCTGATCCTGATTGTTTTCGTGGGCACGCTCGCACTCAACGTTTATCTGATCGACCTGATCCCGAAGGGATTTTTTCCGCTGCAGGACACGGGCGTCATCCAGGGCGGAATGCGAGGGCCGCAGGATATGTCGTTCAGCGCGATGAAGACCGCGGTGGAGCAGTCGGTCAATATCGTGAAGTCGGATCCGGCGGTGCAGAACGTTATGGGTTTCACCGGCGGCCAGGGCGCAACGAACACCGCCAATGAGTTCATCGCGCTCAAGCCCCTCAACGAGCGCAAGGTGAGCGCGATGCAGGTGATCAACCGGCTGCGGCCGAAACTGGCGAAGATCACCGGCGCGGCCACGTTTCTGCAGCCCACCCAGGACATTCGCATCGGCGGAAGATCCTCGAACGCCGGGTATCAATACACGCTGCAGGCCGATACTTCGCAGGACCTGCTGAAATACGGACCGGAGCTGCTGGCTGAGTTGAAGAAGGCGCCCGGTTTTCAGGACGTCGATTCAGACCAGCAAAACAACGGCCTGCAGGAACTGCTCACCTACGACCGGCCCACGGCGGCGCGCCTCGGGATGACGCCGCAACTGCTGGATAACTCCCTCTACGACGCTTTCGGGCAGGCGGAAGTCTCGACCATCTTTACGCCGCTCAACCAATACTACGTGGTGATGGAAGTGGCTCCGAAATACTGGCAGGATCCCAACGGTTTGAAGCATACGTACCTGGTCCAGAACCAGGGCGGGGCCGCGATCCCGGTGGCCTCGGTGATGAAATACGAGACATCGACGTCGCCTCTGGCCGTGAACCACACGGGGCTTTTTCCTTCGGTCACCGTTTCGTTCAATCTGGCTCCGGGGGTTTCGCTCAGCCAGGCGACCGCGGAGATCGAATCCCTGCAAAGAAAGCTGGGGATGCCGCGTTCGATTCACGGCGAATTTGCGGGCACGCTGCAGGCGTATGAGCAGTCGCTGCAGACGGAGCCCTATCTGGTGCTGACGGCGATCGTTGCGGTTTACATCGTGCTGGGCATTCTCTACGAGAGCCTGGTGCATCCGATCACGATTCTTTCCACGCTTCCGCCGGCGAGCGTGGGGGCCATTCTGGCGCTGCTGCTGGCGGGTTCGGAGCTGGACGTGATGTCGATCATCGGCATCATTCTGCTGATCGGCATTGTCAAAAAGAACGCGATCATGATGATCGATTTCGCGCTCGTCGCGGAACGGGTGGAGAAGAAGAATACGCGGGATTCGATTTTTGAAGCGTCGACGCTGCGTTTTCGGCCGATTCTGATGACGACGGTCGCCGCTTTGTTCGGCGCTGTGCCTTTGGCGGTGGGCACGGGAATGGGATCGGAGTTGCGGCGGCCGCTGGGAATTTCTATTATCGGCGGATTGATTGTCAGCCAGGTTCTGACGCTGTATACGACGCCGGTGATTTACCTGATGATGGATACGATGCGGCTGAAGCTGAAGGGGGAAAAACGCGCGCATCTGACCGCGCCGGAGGAGGCGCCGGCATGAGAAACGGAAACCGGCGGGCGAGGGATCGCTCCCTCGCGGTCGCGGCTCAGAATGGGGTCGCGGCTCAGAATGGGGCTCGGAAAGGTTTCGTGTTTGCGGGAATTGTCGCCGGGGTGTTGGCGATGACCGGCTGCACCGTTGGTCCGAAGTACACGGCTCCAATCGCGCAGTCGCCGCCGGCGTTTAAGGAATCGGCTCCCGCCGCGTACGCTTCCGCGCTGCCGGGGGCATGGAAGCCGGCGAATCCGCAGGATACGGCGCTCAAGGGAAAATGGTGGGAGACCTTCAACGAGCCGGAACTGAACAACCTCGAAGATCAGCTTAATATCGACAATCAGAACATCGCGCAGTATTTCCAGAATTTCATGGCGGCGCGCGCGGAGGTCGCCGAGGCGCGATCGGGATATTTCCCGACGGTCAGCGCGGCGCCCTCGATATCGAGAAGCGGGACCGGCGGAAAAGCATCCGTTTCCTCACTCACTTCGACGAGTAGTACGTCGACTACCAGCGTTACGCAATCGACTCCGGCGAATCTCACCAGCATGGCGCTGCCATTCGACGCTTCCTGGGAACCCGATCTCTGGGGCCGCGTCCGCAATATGGTGCGCGAAGCCCGCAACGGGGCGCAGGTGAGCGCGGCCGATCTCGAAAACGAGCGGCTGTCGGAGCAGGCGGCGCTCGCCGAATATTATTTCGAGTTGCGCGGACAGGACGGTCTGCAGGATTTGTATACCCGCACGATCACCGCCGATAAGAACCTGCTCGACCTGACGAAGTCTCTGTATGAGACCGGGATCGACAGCCAGGAAGACGTGGCCGAAGCCTCCGTGACGCTGGCCCAGGCGGAAGAAGCGGGTGCGGGAATTGCGACGAATCGCGCGATTTACGAACACGCGATCGCGGTGCTGATCGGCAAGCCCGCGTCGGAGTTTTCCATGCCGGTGAGGACGCTGACGACGCCGCTTCCGCAAATACCTGTGGGAGTTCCTTCGGAGTTGCTGCAGCGGCGTCCGGACATTGCGGCAGCGGAGCGCACGATGTCCGCGGCCAACGCTCTGATCGGTGTGGAGAAGGCGGCTTATTATCCGACGGTCACGCTCAGCGGTGCGGGGGGCCTCGAGTCCACGGCGTTCAAGACTCTGTTTTCACTGCCGGCGCTTTTCTGGTCGGTGGGGAGTTCGGCATCGGAGTTGATCTTCGATGCGGGTTTGCGGCACGCGACGATGCAGCAGTACGAAGCGCAGTACAACGCGGACGTTGCGGCCTACAGGCAGACCGTGCTCACGGCATTCCAGCAGGTGGAGGATTACATCTCGACGCTGCGGGTGACCTCGGACCAGATCAACCGGGAAAATATCGCGGTGGAACAGGCGCTAAGTTACGTGAAAATCGCCACGGCGCGATATGAGACCGGTCTCGATCCTTATCTGAACGTCATGACGGCCGATCTTACGCTGCTGGGCAATCAGCAGACGCAGATTACGCTGAGGGTGAATGAGATGATGGCGGCCGTCGAGCTGATTCAGGCGCTGGGCGGCGGGTGGAACGTGAACGAGCTGCCATCGGCTGTTGCGATTACAACCACAGGGGCGGAACGGAAGCTGCAGCAGGGGCCGTGATTTTTATTGGGGTTCGAAGACCACTTGCTTACGCGCGTGGCTCGGAATCGGAGCCGCGACGGCAGCTGACCCGAAAGCACCGGCACGAGTGCCGGTGCGGCAGACGCGAGCGTCCGCGCCACGGCTCCTCCCGGCTAATCTGGATGCATGGCCACATTGGGACTGATTGAATACGACGCCGCAAACGCCGAAGTGCGCGCCGTCTACAACGACATCATGGCGACGCGCAAGACGGATTGGATCAATAATTTCTGGAAAGCGCTGGCGCACGATCCGGCGACGCTGCGGCGCACGTGGGCGAGCATCAAAGAGATCATGGCGCCGGGCGCGCTGGATGCGGTGACGAAGGAAATGATCTATCTCGCGGTCAGCGCGAGCAATCAATGCGGGTACTGCATCGCTTCGCATACGGCGGGCGCGCGCAAGGCGGGCATGACGGATGCGATGCTGGCGGAGCTGATGGCCGTAGTCGGTATGGCGAATGAAACGAATCGCCTGGCGAGCGGGTATCAGGTCGAGATCGACGAGAAGTTTCTCGCCCGCTGATGTTCGAGCGCGTGCTGGCGACCGTGCGGCGCATTCCGAAGGGCAAGGTCGCAACGTATGGCGATGTGGCGGCGGCGAGCGGATATCCGGGAGCGGCGCGGCAGGTGGTTTGGGCGCTGCGATCGGGCGGCAAGGCGGTTCCGTGGCATCGCGTGCTCGGGGCCGGCGGCCGCATTCGTCTCACCGGCGAGAACGGCTTCGAGCAGCGTTTGCGGCTGCGCGCCGAGGGCGTGACGATGACGGGTGATCGCGTCGACATGAAGAAGCACGGTTATACCTTCCGCGGCGGACGGTAAAATCAAGGCTTGGAAAACCGCGAATTTGCACGCCTGCTTTATGAAACCGCCGACCTGATGGAGATTGCGGGCGAAGACGGCTTTCGCATCCGCAGCTACCGCAATGGCGCGGCCGCGATCGAAGGCTATCCGGAGCGCATCTGCGATATCCTCGCCAATCCCGAGCGGAAAATCACGGACGTTCCGGGAATCGGCAAAGGCCTGGCGGCGGTGCTGCAGCAGCTCGAGGCGGAGGGCAGCTGCGAGAAACGCGATCAGCTGCTGCTGAAGTTTCCTCCGGCCGCGCTGGAGTTTCTGAAGATCCAGGGGCTCGGGCCGAAGAGCATCGCGCTGCTGTTCGAACATTTTCGCGTGTCGACGATGGACGAACTGGAACAGCTTTGCCGCAACCAGAAACTGCGCACGCTGCCGCGCATGGGCGCGAAGCTGGAAGAGAAGGTGCTGCGGAGTATCGCGCAATACAAAGAACGCAGCGGGCGGTTTTTGTTGAGTTTCGCCGATAATACGGCGCGTGAGTTGACGGCGTATCTTTCCGATCTCGATGGCATCGAAGCCATCACGCCCGCGGGAAGTCTGCGGCGGGGTCGGGAGACCATCGGGGATCTGGATCTGCTCGTCACCGGACCCAATGCGGCGGCGGCGCTGGACCGCGTGGCGGCGCATCCGCGTGTGCATGAGGTGCTCGGGCGCGGTCCGAACAAGACCAGCGTGAAGCTCGGGCGCGAGGGCCTGCAGGTGGATGTGCGCGCGCTCGAACATGCGAGCTTCGGAGCCGCGATGCAGTACTTCACCGGCAGCAAGGAACACAACGTCGCGTTGCGGCAGCGGGCGATCCGGATGGGATTCAAACTGAGCGAATATGGCTTGTTTCGCGCGGAAGACGATGTGCGCGTGGCGGGCGAGACGGAGGAAGAGGTTTACCGCGCGCTCGGCCTCGACTGGATTCCGCCGGAGCTGCGGGAGAACAACGGCGAGATCGAACTGGCGGACGCGCATGCGTTGCCGACGCTGGTGGAGCCCGGCGACATCCGCGGCGATCTCCATATGCATACGACGGCTACGGACGGACGCGCCACGCTGGAAGAGATGGCGGAGGCGGCGCGGGCGCTGGGTTATGAATATGTCGCCATTACGGATCACTCGAAGGCCATTGCGATGGCGTTCGGGCTGGACGAAAAGCGCGTGGTTGAGTTCGCGGGGGCGGTGCGGAAGATCAACGAATCGGGCAACCTCGGGATTCGCATTCTCTCGGGCCTTGAGTGCGACATCATGAAGGAAGGCGAGATGGATATCGCCTGGGACGCGCTGGCGGAGCTCGATATCGTGATCGGCAGCGTCCACAGCCATATGGGGCTGGAGCCGGAAGCGATGACGGACCGGCTGCTGCGCGCGCTCGAATGCCCGCACCTGACGGCGATGGGGCATCCGACGGGACGGCTGCTGCTGCATCGCGATCCGTTCATGTTCGATTTCGATAAGGTGATGGGCGAGGCGGTGAGGCGCGGCGTGTGGCTGGAAGTGAATTCGAGTCCGGAGCGGCTGGACCTGAACGCGACGCACGTTCGCGCGGCGAAGGCGAAGGGCGCGAAGTTTATTGTGTCGACGGACGCGCATCATCCGAGCCATCTGCTGAACATGAAGTACGGAATTCTGACTGCGCGCAGGGGTGGTTTGGAAGCCGGCGATATCATGAACACATATCCCGCGGAACAATTCATTAAGGCCCTCAAGCGAGGCGAGTGATGGCGACGGCTACCCTGATTTCGGTGGAGGAATACCTGGCGACGAGCTACCGGCCCGATCGGGAGTTGATCGACGGGCAACTGGTGGAGCGGAATTTGGGTGAATACGATCACAGCAGATTGCAGGCCGCGCTCGCGAGTTGGTTTTTCAACCGGGAGCGCGAGTGGAATATCCGCGTGCTGCCCGAACAACGCGTTCAGATGAAGCCGAATCGATTCCGCGTGCCCGATGTAACGGTTACTTCTCGCGATCAACCGATCGAGCAGATCATCACGCATCGGCCGCTGCTTTGCATTGAAGTCCTATCGCCCGAGGACAGGCTGACCAGCTTCGCGGATCGCGTCGACGATTATTTCGTATTCGGAGTGCGGAATGTGTGGATTCTGGATCCTCGCAATCGCCGCGCCTGGGTTTGCACGGGCCGGGGATTTGTCGAGCCGGAGGACAGAATCCTCGCGGTTACCGGCACGCCGATTCAGCTCCAACTCGACGACATCTTCGCGGCCCTGGATTAATCCAGGGCGGTAGAATCGGATGTACCACGGGAAGGTGAAAGTGAGCGAAGGCAACGGCCACGGCAAATCGCGGCTCGACGAAATCGAAGAAATAATCAAACGTCAGGAACTGGCCAACGAGGCCGCGCATGAGCGGTTCGAGGCTGAGGACAAGCGTTTACTCACCGCGCAGATTCTGATGAACGACGCCATGGCGAAGATGAACGACTCCATGGCGAGGATGAACGATGCCATTGTGAGGATGAGTGACGCGGCGGCGAAGACGGAAGCCGTTGTAGCGAAGACGAGCGAGGCTGTGGCGAAGACGAATGAGTCCATGGGGAAGGCTGAAGCCGCCATCGAGAGATTGACCCTCGCCATGGAAGAAACCACCGGCAAGCTGAACGCCCTGATCGACACGGTCGACGGAATCATCCGCAGGAAGAACGGCGGAGCAGAGACGCGGTAACCACTCCCCCACGGTCGTAGCTCGGAAGTTCTTGCTGAGCCGCGCGCGTCAGCAAGCGGTTGCGCAGCACTACCCGGCGCGGCTCATATCGCTTGAAGTGCCTCCCGCCGCGGGCACGTAATTCTTCAGCGTGTAATCCATGACCATGCGGTCCGCGCTGAAGCGCCAGCCCAGCGTGCGGATGGTCCGCTTCATGCGCTTGATCCAGCCGCGGGGCAGGCCGTCGTGGTCGCGCTCGTAAAAGAGCGGAATCACCTGGTCGCGCAGGACCTGATAGAGGTCGTCGCCGTCACGCCGGTCGTGCACATCCATATTCGAATGCGTGCGGCCGGTCCCGATGGCGAAGCCGTTCAGGCCGTCATAAGCTTCCGCCCACCAGCCGTCGAGCACCGACAGATTCAATCCGCCGTTGAGGACCACTTTCTGTCCGCTGGTGCCCGAAGCCTCCAGCGGGCGCCGCGGATTGTTCAGCCAGACATCGACGCCCTGGACGAGAAAGCGCCCAACGTTGATGTCGTAATCCTCGACGAAAACGAACCGCTCCGAAAACTGGCGATCGCGCATCAGCTCCGCGATCTGCTGCAGCACGCGCTTGCCGGGATCGTCGCGCGGATGAGCCTTGCCCGCAAAGACGAACTGCACCGGGCGCTTGGGATCGTTCACCATCGCGGCCAGGCGCTCGATGTCGCTGAGGATCAGATTGGCGCGCTTGTAAGTGGCGAAGCGCCGCGCAAAACCGATGGTGAGCGCATCCGGACTCAGCACGCCGCTCAGGCGCTGGATGGTTTCGATCGCGTCCCGCCGGCGCGCCGACTGCTCCATGGCGCGGCGGCGGACGAAATCGAGCATGCGCGCCTTGAGGCTGAGGTGCGTTTCCCAAAGCTCGCCGTCGTCGACGTTCTCGATTCCCGCCCATGTATCCGGCTTGCCGCTGCGCTCATGCCAGCCCGCGTTCAGATGCCGGTCGTAGAGACGGAACATCTGCGGCGCCAGCCAGGTGGGCACGTGCACGCCGTTCGTGATATGGCCGATCGGCACCTGATCCTCCGTTCGGCCCGGATACAGGCCCTTCCACATGGCGCGCGAGACTTCGCCGTGCAGCGACGACACGGCGTTGGCGCGGCGCGAAAGCTTCAGCCCCACCACGGTCATGCAGAAGCCTTCGTGGTAATCGCCGGGATTCTCGCGGCCAAGGGCCATCAGGCGATCGTGCGAGATCCCGAGCGCTTCCCGCAATGGCCCGAGATGTTCTTCGATGAGATCGGCGTGGAACCGGTCGTGACCCGCGGGCACCGGCGTATGCGTGGTGAAGACGACCTCGCGCGCGACGGCGGGGACGGCCTGGTCGAAGCTCAGTCCTTCTTCCGCCATGCGGGTGCGAATCGCTTCCAGCACCGCGAAGCCGCTGTGTCCTTCGTTCATGTGATAAACGCCGGGCGTGACTCCCATGGCCTTCAACGCGCGCACGCCGCCCACGCCCAGCAGCAGTTCCTGGCGAATACGCACGCGGCCATCGCCGCCATAGAGGCGCGACGTGAGTTCGCGGTCCTCGGGCGCGTTGCCTTCCACGTTCGAATCGAGCAGCAGCAGATCGCAGCGGCCCACTTT
>JASHSD010000593.1 GCA_030036985.1 Bryobacteraceae bacterium | reverse complement strand
GACATCGTCGTTTCTCCCAACCCCGCATACCCGATTCACCAATATGGCGTGATCATGTCGGAGGGCCATGCCTGCATGCTGCCCATGCCGAACGCCGAGACGTTTCTCGGAAGACTCGAAGAGTTGTACCGCGAATCGCCCAAGCCGCCCAAGATGCTGCTGATTTCCTTCCCGCACAATCCCACCACGACCTGCGTGGATCTGGCCTTCCTGACCCAAATCGTGAATCTGGCGAAGAGCCACGGCACCCTGATCGTGCACGATTTCGCCTATGCGGATCTCGGCTTCGACGGCTACATGCCTCCCAGCATCCTCGAAGTTCCCGGCGCAAAGGACATCGCGGTCGAGATCTTCTCCATGTCGAAGAGCTTCAACATGGCGGGCTGGCGCGTAGGCTTCTGCCTCGGCAACGCGAAGATGATCGCCGCTCTGGCGCGCATCAAGAGCTATCTGGACTACGGCGTCTTCCAGCCGATTCAGATCGCCTCGATCGTCGCCCTGCGCGAGTGCGAGGATGAGTCGGTGAAAATCTGCGAGATATACCGGAAACGCCGCGACGTTCTCGTCGACGGCCTGTGCCGCGCCGGTTGGCCCGTGCAGTCGCCGCGCGGAACGATGTTCATGTGGGCCCCGGTTCCCGAGCGGTACCAGGCCCTCGGCTCCCTCGAATTTGCGAAACTGCTCATGGAAAAGGCGCTGGTCGCGGTTTCGCCCGGAGTTGGTTTCGGACCCATGGGCGAAGGCTTCGTGCGTTTCGCCCTGATCGAAAACGAACACCGCACCCGCCAGGCCACCCGCTCCATCGGGCAATTCCTGCGCCGCGACTGACCGGACACGCGACTTCAGTCGCGTCTTTTAAATTCAAAATCACTGCTGGCCGGGCTTCTGTGTCAACAGGTTCTTCAACGTATCCGCCCCGAAGCCGATGCCGATCAAAGTCAAAACCGCCGCGGGCCCTGCCATCGTCTCCACCTTGTCGCGCGCCGTCGTATAGACGCCCGCAAGAGCGATGACCAGCACGAAAGCCAGCTGCAGCCCTTCCACCTTCGCTTCCGGACTGACACGGCGTCTCTGGCGGCCGTGAGCGGAAATGTTGCCGGCGGAAACATCGATGGGTCTTTCTATCGGCGCCTTGGTCGCCACAGGATTGCCCTTGAGGTCGGTCAGGGTCACAGTCACGGTCCGCGGGCCGGCCTCCGCGAACGAATGGTAAACATCCCACCCCAGCTCGGGATCGGTCTTGTCTCCGAAATCCCATTTGCAGTCGAACTCTCGAATCGCCGCTCTGCCGTTCAGGTCCTCCCGTTCAAAGCGCAGCGAAAACCGGATCGGCTCGAAAGCGTGAACAGGGCTCGGGGCCATCAGAATCTCAAGCGCGGGTTTGGGTTTGCCAATCTCGGCCAGCAGCAGCCGCGGATAATAATCCTGCTCCATCTCCGAAAGAAACAAGTCCGCGGTACGCAAAGATTCGTAAGACTCGGGTCGAACGTAACTGCGGAAAGTCTCGTCGAGTTCGAGCATCCGGCTGAGCGCGTTGGGCGGAGGAAGGCCTCTTCCGGCGGCGCCCACGGCCACGCCGACGGCTTGCGCGGGCGGGGGAAATACCGCGGCCCCTCGCCGCACGCCCAAATCGCGATAAGCCGAGAGCAGGTTCGCCTGCGTGGATATCGTGTCGCGTTCGAAATACCGGTCGGCGGAAATCGCCGCGGGCGCGTTTGCAACCTGGCTCAGGAGCTGTGCAAATTCCGGGAATGCCTCGCTCAAGGGCGTCAACTGAGGCCTCACTTTCGATTCGCGCCCCTTGATTTCCGCCTCGAGATCGGTGATGGCTGAGCCGGATTTCAGCGCTTTGACGTAATTCACCGCGCTCGTCAGTGCCGCCTGCATGCCCTGCAGCTCCTCCGGTTTGGTGAAGCCGGATTCGATCGGCTCCAGCGCTTCGGAACACTTTTCCTCGATCCATTTCATGATGGTGGGCGGCATCCCTGTCTGAAGAATCCGCTGCGCGTCGTCGAGAGTGGTTGAAACCGAGTAAGCGATTTCCAGCCATTGGTTGTACATCGTGGCGTTGGTCTGAATCTCGGTGAGCCGGTCGGAAAAGGCCGGGAAAACCATCGGGATTTCGAGCAATCGCCTGCGGCAAGCCGCAAATTCGGCTGCAAGCAAAACCCGGTACTGAGAAGGAAGGCTCTTGCCGATTCCGTTCAGCTTTTGCTCCATCTCGCGAACCTGCCGTCTGAATTTGATGGCGCCCAGCGCGTTGGGGACGAAATAACGGAACAGAAGCGAAGCGAGCGACCCCGCCAGCAGCAAAATCCCTGTGAAGAAAAATGTCGAGAACGCCTGCCCGCCGCTTCCCCAGTAACGCACGTGAATCTTCAGTGGCAGCACAACCGGAGCCTGCGGCGGCGCGTTGTCGGGGAGCTGTGGATCGAGCAGGAGCTTCCCATCCGTGACTGTGCCCTTGAGCGTCCCGGACGACCAGAAGCCGTCCTCCGGCTTCGCTTCTGAAAGATCAATCGAGGCGGATCCCGACGCGGCAACATTCACCGGCATGGATCCCGTCCAGGACTTTCCGTTGGACTGCAGCGTCCATTTGAACTGGTAAGGCGTGGGATCGGCGTTCTTCACGGTGATCGACGGCGTCGAGTCCGGCGCGAAGGTGACTTCATTGGAACCGTCCGTCTGCACGTTGAACGGAGAAGCCGTCCGCAGCGCCTGCAGCTCGGCGATGTCGCTTCCGCTGTTCCTTAGTTGAGCCGTCGATTTGCCGATGTCGGTAAGGCCGGAGACGGCGACCCGTATTGGAACGCTCGCATTCGCGGCAAGCGTAGCGGGAAGCCCGCCCGAAACTGCCGTGACGGTAGCGTTCGTAGCGACCTCATAGGTCTTCTTGTCGTCCGGCAAGGTATAGGTAAAGTTGCTGACGGAAAATTGGAGCGGGATCGGCGTCGATGAGGACGGCGACGAATTCAGGATAGTAAGCGTAATCGACGCATTACCGGATTTATCCGCAATCAAATCCGGCACCGGGTTTTCGACTATCTTCAACTGGCCCTGCAATAAACCGGCCCAGAAGAGGCAAACGAGCGCGCGCAGGATATTTCGGTTCGGCATAATCGTCAATTCTGGCGATAATAACACCAGATCGGCGCCGAAAAAACGCCGGGTGAGAACGCCCCGCCCGTTCTGAGCCGCGCCCGTTCTGAGCCGCGCCCGCAAGGGAGCGGTGCCCAAGTTGATTCTGACGAGCAGGCATGAGGCGCTCCATCACCTCCGCGCGTTACAGAGCGCACCTCCACGGAGATCGATCGGGGCTCCGTAGGTATCTTAGACGAGCTTGCGCGCACTGCGGCTGGATCCCATGGGCGCGATCTGTGAAACGATCACGTGCACGCGGTCGTATCCTGCCGTAGATCCGGACTGTGTCGCGAACGTCCGCGTTTGGAGGCTTCTGGCCGCGGTACGAATAACGAGGCAGTTTCGCTCCGCCTCCCGGCGGCAACACCGCATCCTTTTTTGGGGAGCGGTCCCGGACCGCGGCGGACGCCCTCGTCCTCCTGGCCCATCACCGGAAAAATCAGCCGCATAACTGAGAAATCCAATGGCGCCGACCACAAACCGGCGGCTTTACGGAGCGGACGCCATACTACTGCGACGGCGCGTAATACCCAAGCCGCCATCGCGCCTTCAACGTGGGCAGTCCCTGCGGCTGGCGAATCTTGACTTCGACGTGCCGGTATTCCCCGTCGCGCGCCTCATTCTTCGGATAATATCCGAGCACATATTGATTGCGCAGTTCGATCGCGATCTTTTCGGCAATCCCCGGCAATTGACTGAACTCCGAGGCGCCGTAAGCGCGGCCGCCCGTCTGGTCGGCGATCTGCGCCAGCAGCCGCGGCCCCGAGACGATCTCCGACGGCAATCCCGGGAAGATGACCGGATCGAATACGCCAAACGCGAAGATCTGCGTATCGGCCTGCCGCACGATGTTCTTAATGTCCTGTGGCGTATAGCGGCTGTTGTTGTCCCCGCCGTCCGATACCACAATCAGGGCCTTGCGGGCGTTCTTCGCCTTCTTCATCTCCTGCACCCCGAGCTGAACCCCATCCAGCAGCGCGGTCAGGCCGCCCGCCTTCAGCGAGCTCACCTTATCCTGGATCTGGCTCATGTCGCTCGTGAATCCCTGCAGCACTTCCGCCTTGTCGCCGACCTGAATCAGGAAGGCTTCGTCCTGCGAGGTCATGGTTTTCAGGAACGCGGATACGGCGTGGAACGAGGTATCCATCTTCACGTCCATGCTGCCGCTGGTATCGACGATCATGCCGACCGAGAGCGGCGCATCCTCGCCCGAAAAATGCTCGATCTTCTGCTCCACGTTGTCCTCCAGCAGCGTGAAGTCGTCCTTTTCCAGACCCAGCACGAAGCGGTTCGAGGGATCGGTCACCGTGACGGGAATCACCACCAGCGTGGTATTGACCACGATGTTGAGTTCTCTCTGATTGGGAGCGTCCTGGCTGAGAGAAGGACAAGCGCAAAGCAGCAGGGCGAGGAGACCGGAAGTGAATTTCATGCCACGTCCGATTCAAGGATGACCGGCGCGCCCGGAAAAATCAACCCGCCATGAACCACGCGCGCATAGAATCCACCGTGCGCCCAGTGCGGCGACGTGAAATCGCCCGCGCTGCACCGCGTATCGTACAGTTCGGCATAGATCCCCGAACCATAGACGTACAGGTTCGTACAAGGCGTCCGCGGTTTGGTCAACTCGACCACCGCTTCGGGTCCGACGCGATAGCGCTGCCCGCTGCGCCAGAGATGAGGATCGAGGCCGGAGACTGTCAGGTTCTCTCCGAGCGCGCCATAGAATACCGGAAATCCGCGGGAGACAAGAGAATCCACCAGTTCAGCCGCGATCAGGAGCACAGCTTTGTCCGGACCTCCGTGATGTACGAGGTCCCGATGGCGGTCGCCCTCTACGCCGTCGGATTCAACCATCACCGGGTGCGGAACCGCGGTCTTCGGGATACCGCCGTTCGAGCGATTCACCTGGACAAGCACGCCGAACACGTTTCCATTACAGCGTAGCAACGTGATATATTGGCGACTGAGGGGTTGGAATGGTGGCGCCATCCCAACCCCGAGGATCGGCCTAACGAACCTTGCGGAACGTAAAGCTGACCTCAAACGTGATGCTTTTGATCACGATTTTCAGTCGCACGGTGTACATACAGATTCACCGCCTTTCCGTCCAGATTGACAGACCGGCAGCTTAATCCTGCCGGTTTCCTGTCTGGAACTTGCCTTCTGTCAGTCCGAAACGAAAAGCTTACGAACCTATAGTGGGTTTGGCGTCGTTTTGTCTCAACGGAAGAGTCCGCGCACGGCGGTACAACTCGTCACGCGTCCAGCGCCCGGACTTTGCCGCCCACTGCCGCTTCAGCCGGGCAAAAAAGGTCGGCACGCGCGCACTCCGATCGCCTTCGACCATGGGAGCCATCCGCTGCCGAGACTGTCTTGCCCATGCTCTTCTCAGTATCCGCCGCAGCAAACTGTCCTCTGTCCCGGCGACTCCCCGCCGGCTTGGACACGCGACTTTAGTCGCGTCTCTCGCGTGCGCCCATCTCCGCTTCCACAAGATCCGCCAGGATCTCCTTGATACGCGTGAGATGCCCCACCCCTTTTCGACTTGAGCCACACCGGCACGCGCGCATCGAGACGCACGCTCACCGCGACCTTCGCCCGCCGCACATCGCGCAGCCGACCATCGCCGACAAGTGTTTCGCGCCCAAAAGCGGAGTGTCGCTGCGACGGCTGACGGCCTGCGCCCCGACCCCCCTGACGCCTGGCCGTCCTCCGTTACGCCCGGCCCTATAGCCTGTTCCCGATATCTTCAGACCTCATGCTTTTCAGCCGCGCGGGCCGAGACGATTCGGATGACTTCTCCGCCATGTTATCTCAAGAACCAGGGTTGCTCCGGCGCCAGAAAACGGGGATTAGTCAAGGATGTCCTGGACTTGACAGATTAGTCAGCGTGTGTGGTCGATTGGCGGGCTCGTCGGCAGACGCACAATATCGCCTAGTGTAGTGTCCAATAAATAACTGGACTATTGTTTCGGGGCGGTTTTTGATTTCCGCGACCGTGGTGATGTGCAGCCGGGCAGAATCTTTTCCAGAGTTTGTTTGCAGCGTGACAGTTTTTCAACGATCGATTCAACCGTGGCCG
>JASHSD010000592.1 GCA_030036985.1 Bryobacteraceae bacterium | reverse complement strand
TCGACACGCCTTGGCTCGCCAGAAGGATCACCTGACATTTGCGGGCGGTCTTTTGCGGTGTGCCGCCCGCACGGACCAGCGATTCCAGGCGTCGTATCTGCGCTTGATCGAGATCCAATGCAGCCGCGCGGGTGAACATACCCCATCGGATCACGAATCCTTCTAATTGTAAATAATTAAGTGGGACGGGACACTAGAATCCTTCTACTCAGCTTCGCCTGGAGGCTGGCGTCATACATTACGGGAAAAAGTGTCGCGACGAACTGCCTGCACCGATCATGAAGGGCAGCGCGGTCAAATCCGATTCGCCACACCCGTGCAGCAGTTCGCGTAGCGCTGCCATTGACTTGGCACGTCGGCGGTAGAAGAAAAGCAGGCTATATGCGTGCACTTCCGCATGCCCCAAATATTCCGAATTTGGTCGGGTGGAGCAACGGCTTCAATACAGTACTTCGCATGACCTTTTTCGCGCTCAGCGGCCAGCGGCCCAATAATGTCAGTGAGCGCGTATTCGACCTCCCTGCAGTCTTTCATTCGCAGGATATCTGACGCCCACAGGTTCCGCGATTTCAAGATTTTCTCAAATATTTCTTGGGAGCAGTAGTGATACAGCGTTAGCGGCGCATCAATCGCTTCGAAATGCTCATTCCAAATATTCTGAAACGTCCTCTTTACCTCATTCCTGGCGGCCGTGAGAGGATCGTATGAACGGAGCGGTTTGCGTGATTTGCTCATACTGATGCGGCGACCGGAATCGACGTGATTTCGGAGTTAAAACTCCCCCTGCTGCGCCCCGGCCAAGGCCAGTTGATCCCGCTCAAAGTCGCTGCAACACCGTGCGATAGCATAGTCGCTCCGACGGCGACAAACCGGCCACGCGTGAACCACCCTACCCGCCGGCTTTCTTACCCGCGCGCACCAGTTGCTCGATGTTCACGAAGTCCGTCGGATAATTCCCGGTGTAACACGCATAGCAGTATTCGCCGCGGTCATCTGCGACGCAGCGCTGCAATGCATTCATCGAAAGATACGCCAGAGAATCCGCCTCGATAAAACGCCGAATTTCTTCGACCGTGCTGTTGGCCGCGATCAGCTCGCTCTTGTTCGGCGTATCCACGCCATAAAAGCAAGGCGAAATCGTCGGCGGGCAGGAGATGCGCATATGCACTTCGCGCGCGCCGGCGTTGCGCACCATGCGTACGATCTTCCGACTGGTGGTTCCGCGGACGATCGAATCGTCCACCAGAATCACGCTCTTGCCTTCCAGCAGACTGCGGACCGGATTCAGCTTCAGCTTCACGCCGAAGTCGCGGATCGCCTGCGACGGCTCGATGAACGTCCGCCCCACGTAGTGATTGCGGATCAGCGCCTGGCGATAAGGCAATCCCGATTCGGAGGAATACCCGACGGCCGCCGCGTTTCCCGAGTCCGGCACCGGCACCACGATATCGGCATCGGCGGGCGATTCGATCGCCAGATAGCGGCCCATGTTCTCGCGCGATTCCTGCACGGCGCGGCCGAACACGATCGAATCCGGACGCGAGAAATATACATGCTCGAACACGCATTGCGAAAGCGGCCGGTGCGGGGCGTAGCGGTCGCGGCTGATGCCTTCGGGTCCGACGATCACCATCTCGCCCGGCTGCACGTCGCCCATGTAAACCGCGTTGATCAGATCGAACGCGCAGGTTTCGGAAGCGAAGACGTATGCCGGCGTGCCCGCGCTGAATTCCAGCTGGCCCATCGCCAACGGCCGGAATCCCTGCGGATCGCGCGCGACGATGATGCGGTCCTGGGCCAGAAACACCAGCGAAAACGCGCCTTCGAGCTGCAGCAGCGCCTCGCGCAGAGCGCCCGCGAGCGTCTTCTCGCGGGAGTGCGCTACCAGATGCAGGATGACCTCGGTGTCGCTCGAAGCCTGAAAAATCGAGCCGCGCGATTCCAGATCCTTGCGTAGTTCCGCGGCATTGGTGATGTTGCCGTTGTGCGCCACCGCGATGCGGCCCTTGTTGCAGTGCACCGAGAACGGCTGCGCGTTGCGCTCCACCGTATCGCCGGCGGTCGAGTAACGCGTGTGGCCGATGGCGAGCGAACCGGGCAGTTCCTGCAGCACGGGTTCAGTGAAGATGTCGGCGACATGCCCCATCGATTTCTTGGTGTGGATCAGTTCGCCATCGCTGGTCGAAATGCCGGCGCTTTCCTGACCGCGATGCTGCAGGGCGTATAACGCCAAATAGGCTAACTTCGACGCTTCGGGGTGTCCGTAGATGGCAGCGACACCGCACTCTTCGTGAAATTTATCCATTGTCAGGCTGTATGGAGGAGTTTTGGAAGCGTGTTTTCGGACATTTGCTTCAGATCGGTGGTGGCGACATCGATCCACGGAATTGTTTCGTCTCCGATCTGTAACCGCCCTCCCATTGTAGCGCCGATCGTCACGCTCTCGATGTCAAATCGCAATGCAATTTCGTGGATTCGATCGGGGTCCGCGGTCGAGACCAGAATGCGCGACGGAGCCTCGCCGAATAGCGTAAACTCCGCGCGATCCGCCGCATTTAATTGGATGCGCGCGCCGATCTCGCCGGTGCAGCACTCGGCCAAGGCGACCCCCAGCCCGCCGTCGCTGAGATCGTGCGCCGACTCGGCCAAACCTGACTCAAGAACCTCGCGAATGCAGGCGTGGACGCGCTTTTCATAGGCCATGTCGAGCTGCGGCGGCAGTCCCCAGAGCTGGTTGAGAATGACCTTCGCGTATTCAGTACTGCCGAAGCGCAGCGCGTGGTTTTCGCGGAGTCCGCCGAGCAGAATCACGTGTGCTCCCACGCGCAGGAACTGCACCGGAGGCGGGATCGCCGTCTTCATCAGACCGACAATGCCGAGCACCGGAGTGGGGTAAATTCCTTCGCCGAGCGTTTCGTTGTAGAGACTGACGTTGCCGCCGGTGATCGGCGTTTCGAAGTACGCGCAGGCTTCGGCGATGCCCTCGATGGCTTCGACCAGTTGGGCCATAATTTCCGGCCGCTCGGGATTGCCGAAGTTCAGATTGTTGGTCGCAGCCACGGGAACGGCGCCGGCGGTCGCCAGATTCCGGCAGCATTCGGCGACCGCGAGTTTGGCGCCCTCGCGCGGATCGAGATAACAGTAGCGGCCGTTGCCGTCGAGCGACATGGCGATCGAGACGCCGGTTTCCTTCACGCGCACGACTGCGGCATCGGAACCCGGGCCTGTAATCGTGTTGGTGCGGACGGTGTAATCGTACTGCTCCCAAATCCATCGTTTGGAACAAAGGTCGGGTGAGCCGACGAGACGCAGGAGATCGGCGCTCAAATCTTTCGACGCCGGGATATGCGTCGGCGGTCCCATGGGAGCCTTGCGATAGGGTGCGCTATATGGCCGGTGGTAGCGGGGCGCTTCGTCGGCCAGGGCTTTGTTCGGAATCTCGGCCACAACCGCGCCATGATGTCGAATACGCAGCTTGCCATCGTCGGTTACGACGCCGATGGTGACGGCGTCGAGCGCCCACTTGCGGAAGACCTGGAAAACCTCGTCTTCGCGGCCTTTTTCGGCCACCAGCAGCATGCGTTCCTGAGACTCCGAGAGCAGCATCTCATACGCCGTCATGCCGGATTCGCGCTGCGGCACGCGGTCGAGATCCAGATCGATGCCCACGCCGCCGCGGCTGCCCATTTCGCAGGATGACGACGTGAGTCCCGCCGCGCCCATATCCTGAATCGCCACAATGGCGCCGGTCTTCATGGCTTCGATGCAGGCTTCAAGCAGCAGCTTTTCCAGAAACGGATCGCCCACCTGCACGTTCGGGCGCTTCTGCTTCGATTCCTCGGTGAACTCGGCGCTGGCCATGGAGGCGCCGTGAATGCCGTCGCGGCCGGTCTTCGCGCCCACGTAGATCACCGGATTGCCGATGCCCGAGGCGCGCGCGTAGAAAATCTCGTTCTCTTTACAGACGCCGAGCGCGAAAACGTTCACCAGCGGATTGCCCGAATAGCAGTCTTCGAAGACGCATTCGCCGCCGACCGTCGGCACGCCGAAGCAGTTTCCGTAATGCGCGATACCGCTCACCACGCCATCGAGGATTCGGCGGTTGCGCGGGTTATCCAACGGTCCGAAACGCAGCGAATCCATAACAGCGATCGGCCGCGCGCCCATGGTGAAAATGTCGCGAAGAATTCCGCCGACGCCGGTTGCCGCGCCCTGGAACGGCTCGATGTAGCTCGGGTGGTTATGCGATTCGATCTTGAATGCGGCCACCCAGCCGCCGCCGATGCCGATGATGCCGGCGTTTTCGCCCGGCCCCTGCACGACGTATTTACCCTGCGTCGGCAGCTTCTTCAGATGGATGCGCGAGCTCTTATAGGAACAGTGCTCGCTCCACATCACACTGAAGACCCCGAGTTCGGTGTAGCTCGGCTCGCGCCCCAGCAGGGAAACGATCTTCTGAAATTCGTCAGTCGTGAGCTGATGCTGTTCGATCAGCTCGGGCGTGATTGTCATTGTGTCAGCGCGGGCACAGCGGACAGCGTCGATTCGAGAATGGATTCGAGAATGCCGAGTCCGTCGACCGAACCCATCAGCGGGTCGCAGGCGCGCTCGGGATGCGGCATCATGCCCATGACGTTGCGTCCGCGGTTGAGAATGCCCGCGACATTGCGCATCGACCCGTTGGGATTATCGATGTACCGTAAGGCCACGCGGTCTTCGGCTTCGAGTTCGTCCAGCGTACGAGCATCGGCGAAATAGCGGCCTTCGCCGTGGGCGATGGGCAGGCGCAGGATCTGTCCTTTTTCCAGTTTTGAAGTGAAAGGCGAGTTGGTGGTTTCGACTCTCAACCGCACATGGCGGCAGATGAATCTGAGATCCTGATTGCGCAGCAGCGCGCCAGGCAGGAGTCCGGCTTCGACCAGGATCTGAAAGCCGTTGCAGACGCCGAGAACCAGACCGCCATCCGCGGCGAATTTCTTCACCGCGTTCATGACAGGTGAGAAGCGCGCAATCGCGCCGCAGCGCAGATAATCGCCGTAGGAAAAGCCGCCGGGCAGGAGGACCGCATCGACGTCGCTCAGATTCGCCGATTGATGCCAGATGAATTCCGCTTTGCGCTGTTTGCCGCGGAGGTTTTCGTTGATGGCGTACCACGCGTCGTGGTCGCAATTGCTGCCGGGAAAGACGATGACGCCGACTTTCATCAGGAGAGTTTCCAGTTTAGCAATGCCGTCACGCGCACGCGTAGTATTGTTTAAACATGGCGTTGACACTTAAACAGGTCGCGGCGCCGTTGTTCGCCATCGCGCCGTGCTCGCTAGCCTCGGCTGCCAGTCGCCGCAATAAGGAGATTTTATGATTCTGCGATTCGCCGTTCTCTCCGCGATCTGCGTAGGACTCGTCTGGGCGCAGGCGCCTGAAATCGCCGTCAGTGGCGATACCGCCACGCCATTGAAGCTGACGGCGGACGACATGGCGAAGATGCCGCGCGAGACCGCCACAATCCCCGATCCGAGAGGCAACAAGATCGTGTATGAAGGCGTGTCGCTGCGTGAAATTCTGAAGCGCGCGGGGGCTCCGGCGGGGAAGGCGTTGCGCGGCAAGGTGCTTACGACCTACGTTCTGGCCAAGGCCCGCGACGGCTATGAGGTGATGTTCACCTTGGGCGAAATCGATTCGGACTTCGGTAACGAATCGATTCTGGTGGCGGATAAGCGCGACGGAATGCCACTTACGGGCAATCAGGGTCCATTCCGGCTGGTGTGTCCGAACGACAAGGAGGGCGCGCGTTCGGTCCGCATGCTGGAATCGCTCGAGATTGTGGCGCTGCGGAAGTAAGGGCCGACGAGGGCGTCGGCCGCGGGCGCCCGCCCCCATCGAACTACTTGGTCTGGGCTCGGCCGAAGAAGCGCACGCGCACCACGAAGTGACGGCCTTCGTCGCCCAGAAACTGCAGATACTGCGGCACGCCGGTCACGTTGTTCACGGCGGTGGGATTCGCCCGATCCGTAACGTTATCGATTCCTCCCCGCAGTGCGAACCGGTAGCCGTGCAGCGTAATCATTCGTTCAATCGCGATATTCAGATCGAAATTCAACGGATAGCGATAGCTGTCCACCGCGCCCACGATCAGGCCCGTCGGGTTGCGGACCGAAAAGGGAAATCCGGTGCGCATGTTGGCCAGCGCCGAGATTGCCCAGTTCTTCCACGGCAACGGGAGATAAGCCCAAGTCAGGACTCGGTTCGGCGCGTCCCAAGGCATCGGCGTGAGGTAGGAAAGCACCTGTAGCGGCTGGGCGAAATTGGGGTCGAAAACGGCGTTTGAAACCGCGCGCGACCAGGTGTAGGCCGCCATCCATTCGAATTGCCCGGTGAAGGTCTGGCGCACCGAGAACTGCACAGAGTCGTACTCGTCGCGCCGGAGATTTGTCAGCTGGTAAACGGCGGGAACGTCCGCGGTCGGAACCGGCAGCAGAGATGGCGGCGCATCGGGGTTCAAGATATTCGAAAATACGAACCCATCGCCCTCGCGCCGCCGCAGGTACTTAGCCGATAAGTAGACATGCGCCGTCAGTTGATGGTCGATATCGAAATTCCAATTGGTGGCGCGCGGAAGCACCAGAGGGGAATCGATGGCGAAGGTGGTCGTCGTCGGCGGCCCCACCGGCGCGCCGCTCGCGTTGAACTCCGTGGTCATGGCCACCTGATCCAACGGCTGGCCGATCATGTTGAGTGTGACGGGATCGTGCGTCACCGAATAGCCGCCGGAGATTCGGGTGTGATCCGATTTGAACGGCGACCACGCAAAACTGAGGCGGGGCGACAAGGCGGCGCTGTCGATCCGCTGGTCCCAGTCCTCCCGGATACCCAAAAGAAACTGAAACGTTTTGGTGACATGCCATTTGTCGAGCAGCCAGGCGTCCAGTTCCGCATCGTGAACCTGGAAGGCGGCAGGTGTGGGGTAGAGCGTCTCCGACACCGGCAGTCCGTTGATTCCGAGGACTTCGTATCCCGAGCGATCGAAATTCCCCTGATACCGCAGCAGGTCGGCATCGCCTCCCGCTTCCAGCTGATGCGTGCCGGCGAAGTGAAACTGCGGCAGGTACGAGTGCACCAGAGCCTCGTCGCGCGAACTCGCCTGGCTGGAGCGAAGGAACGAATTACCGGTGTTCCCGGTGGTCGAAATCAGATACAAACCATCGCCCAGGGGCGTCTGCCGGTTGTTGAAATCGTTGTGCGCGTAGCCGAACTCAATCAGCACCCCGCCGGTGAAAAACTTTTGGTCCTTAATGCTGCCGAAATACTCCTGGCCGTTCACGTTCGTTGTGGTGGATACCGGGTTCAGAGGTCCCAAGCCGACGCGTCCCGCGTTATGTACGTTCACCAGAAAATCGGCATAAAGAATGTTCGAAGGCGTCAAATTCCACTGGGCGTGGGCGAGATTGCTGCCTGTCCATACGTTCGCGGTGTCCTGCCCCTTGGGGAGTCCGGTGATCAGCACTTCGTTGTATTGAAAGTCGAACGTATCGGAGTACCAGGCTTTGCCTTTGACGATCGGGCCCGAAACGCCGAATCGAGGATACCAGTTGCCCAGATGCAGCC
>JASHSD010000591.1 GCA_030036985.1 Bryobacteraceae bacterium | reverse complement strand
AGGCCATGAGTCCTTCGGCACGGGAGACGTCGAACTGCCCGGCTCGGCCAGCGTGATATCTTTGGCCAGCATGCTGAACTCCGGGTTACGGTGGAGGGGCTCCCAATTGGGATCCACATTCAGATAAAGGGACGCGATGGTCCTCTCGCCGCGGGCTCTTTTGAGAAAGGCCAGCGTGTCGTCAAGCCGGCCCAGGCCCACGGCTGCGAAAGCGAAACTGATGGGAGCGACATAGTTGGTCCTGGCTCGTTTCTGAAGAGCCGCCAGGATTGAGCGGGCGCCACTGATATCTCCCGCCAAAGCTCTTGCCTCCGCGCTCAGTCCCTCACTCAGCGGGTCATCGTTGGAGAGCACCGACGCCCGTTCAAACTCCCGGCGCGCGTCATCAAATCGTTCCAGACTCAGCCAGGTTTTACCCAGGTTGATGTGAGTACGGTATGAATAAGGATTGAGCTTCAGCACCTCTTCAAATTCCGTCTCCGCTTCGGTAAAACGATGAGAGTAGTAAAGTACGATTCCCAGATCCGTGGCGGCCTTGCTGGATAAGGGGTCCAGCGCCTTCGCTTTGCGCGCGTGAGCGACCGCCTCCTCATTTCGGCCCACGGCAACCAGGCACAGAGCCAGTTCTCCCTGAGCGAAAGAGGAATTCGGATCGAGTGCGATCGCTCTACGGAACTCGCTCTCGGCCTGTACGAAGTTCCGGTCGTCAATCAGCCGGACCATTCCCAACGCCACGTGCGCATCCGCCAGTTTGTAGTCCAGACTCAGCGCCTTCATGGCATCGGCGCGATCGCGGCCGCGATCCTGGCCGTCAAGCGGCTGAGAGTAAGACGGCAGGATTGCATAAGAAACCGCCAGACCGGCCCATGCGGGCGCATAGCCGGCGTCAGTTGTAATAGCTTTCTGGTAATACTCGATGCTCTGAAGAACGCCGGACCTGGTCTGCAGATTCCACGCGAACCGCCCCTTTTGAAACCACGTGCCGGCAGTCGCCTCGGGTGAAGACCGACCGCCGATCATTTCCGCAACGACGGCGTCGCGCCGGGTATCGGCGACAGGACGCCGCCAGAAGAAAAGAAGCGCCGCGACGGCTGTCACGCTCGCGGCAATCAGTGCGAGACGCGGATAAACGCGCCTCACAGGAGGCAGACCGGGTAACTCGATGGTCGGCTCGTGTGCAGGCGGCGTGGGATCCGCCACCACATAACTTTCCCTGACTTCACCAATAAATCGATAGCCGTATTTCGAAACCGTTTGTATATCCTGCTGCCTGCGGGCGTCGTCGCCGATCGCGCGCCGGATCAGCGAGATCATAACGGGCAGACTCGACTCCTCGACATGGACGTCGGGCCAGATTCTGGCGAGGAGTTCCTCCTTGGGCACGAGTTCTCCACGCCGCTCTACCAAGAGAAGCAGCAGGTCGAAAGCTCGAGGCGGGAGCGGCAGGTTTTCGCCGTCTCCCCTGATCAAAGTACGTTTTGAGGGATCAATTCGGATGGAGCCGAACTCAAACACAACGCCGTCTCGTACCAGCATCTTCCAAGTTCCAAAGGTTTCGGGGAGGCGGACGGACTTGGGCCAGTGCAGACAGCGTGGCTGCGGGACGTTTAATCTTGATCTTACCACAAGGGACCGCTGGACCCGGACTGAGTCTCATACCGGACCTTAACACAAATATCATGGTTTCCTTATTACGTTGGAACATTTTAGAATTCTTTGGAGTTTTCAAATCAAGCGGCTGTTAGACTCCCATTGGAATCTATGGAACTTGCACTTATCCGCAACAGCATCCTCCGTTCGGCCATCCGGCGGAATCTTGTCAGTTTCCCGGCGCAGCTTCCGTCTTTCATGCGGCGCGGAGACTTGCAGGAGCGAATCGTGCAGTTGTATTTCGTGCGCGGGTGGGAGCTGCCGCGGATTTGCGACCGATACCGGCTGGGTAAGTCGACGGTGCGGAAGCTGCTCTCGAACTGGAAAATCCGCGCGGTCGCGGGCGGATACATCCAGGAGATCGACCCGGACACTCTCACCGTTCTTGCGAACGATCCGGAACTGCGCCAACTGGAAGGTGGAGAACGGGAGGATCTGGACGCCTTTTTCGTGAGTCCGGATGCCGCGTGGCATACGGAGTTGCCCGTGGCGCGCCAGTAGTAGGCCGTCGGCGCGTCAAGCCCGATATTGCATGAGCGCCATGAAGCCGAAGTCCATGTGAAACTGCTGGTGACAGTGGAAGAGCGATGGACCCGGAGCGTTTGCCATCAGATCCACCTCCACTGTGCTGCGCTTGGGAACAACGACAACATCCTTGAAGACGCCCGAAGTCGGCTTCCCGGCATAGCGAGTGATCTCGAAGGTATGGCGGTGCAGATGGACAGGATGGGACATGTCGCTGCGATTGTCGAAGACTAGGCGATTGCGCGCGCCGGGCACAACGAAGAAGGGATCTGTATTCGGGAATGACTTGCCGTTGATCGCCCACAAATTGCCGTCGAAGCGCGGCTCGAATACCAGAGGGACCGCCGCGGCAGGCTCGGGGAACCCGCCTTTACCCCCGAAAGCCGTGTAATCCCAGACGAACGGCGCAGGCTTGACCCATTGTGCGGGACCTGTGGCGCCCGCGTACTCAATCACGATGCCGGCTCCGTTGGCCCGTTGCCGATCGTCCTCTTCGCCGAAGATCCAGATTCCGGGCGCATCCATTTCGACAATGGCATCGATGCGCTCACCGGGCGCGATGTCGAGAAGCGGAACCTTGCCTGGATTGGCTACGGCGTTGCCATCCAGCGCCACGATCTCGAAAGTATGGCCGGGCAAGGCGAGCCGGTGCTGTACGGTCGCACTGGCATTCAGGACCCGGAAAAGAACTCTCTGGGATCCCTTTACACGCACCGGCTCACCGGAGCCCAGCATCTTTCCGTTAATGGAAAAGACGTTGTACTCCACGTCGTTACCCTTATCGGTGGAAAAGAAGGGATCCCATTCGTGCAGGATGATGGGGACTTCAAGGTCATAGCGCGCGGCGCCGCTGCGCGGTTCGACGATCGCCATGCCGAACTGACCGGAGTAAAGCCCCTTGCTGAGATCCTGACCAGCCATAGCATGCGCGTGATACCAGCGTGTCCCGGAGGGCTGAGGCGTAAACATAAAGCGGCGCCGGTCATGACCCTGCACCATCGGCGTGCCTTCTTCCATAGCGCCATCGACTTCCGGCGGGATGTGATAGCCGTGCCAGTGAACGATCTCCGGATTACTCGTTTCATTGATGACATCGACGGCAACTCTCTTATCCTCGGTCATACGCAACACAGGCCCGGGGACTTTACCGTTATAGGCGACTGTTTTGATTGTGTGGCCCTGCCCCAGTTCGATGGCGACCTCGCTCAATCGCAGGGTGATATCCGCCGGAGCGTCTCCCGGCGCATCCGCCGCGCGCGCAAGAGCCGCGGACGACACAATAGTACCGGTCAAAGACAGAAATTCTCTGCGATTCATAAGTGTGCCTTGTTTAGTTCTGGGAGCTATCAGTATTTCTGCGCGGAAATCCAGCCCGCGATATCTTCAACGACCGCGGGCGCCACGTTACCGGGCTTTTGATACTCCGCAGGCGAGGGCGGTCCGTCTCCCGCTATGAACAGGCCGTTTAAGACCGCATAGGAGCGGAAGGTTGCGTTCTTGTCTCCCGCGAGGCCCGTCTTCCAGAGCTTGAAATCCTCCATCGTCACCTGAAAGTCCCGTTCGCCCTGCAGGAAGAGCATAGGAATCGCCAACCGCCGCGCTTCCGCGGCGGGATTGTAATTCTTGAGATCCAGAAAATAGGCCGACGGCAGTCCCAATAGAACAGGCGGATTATCCTTTCCGGGCGCGAGGTTCGCAATCTCCGCAACTTCCGCCTTCATCTGGTCGAGCCGCTTCTGTTCGTTCGCGGACGCGCCGCCCTTGGCTTTCAACAGAAACTCCGTCTGCGCCAAGCTGACATCCTGGACAGGACGCGCGTTACCGCCCAAGATAATCGCGCCCGCGAGTTTGCCGTCCTGCATCGCAATGCGCGGAACGGCGTATCCGCCCAAACTGTGGCCGAGGGCGAACACTCGCTTCGGATCGGTTTCGGGCTGGGTTCGGATGACCGCGAGCGCCCGCACGGCGTCTTCGATAATCTCCTGTTGCAGCGTGAAAGCCAACTCGGACATTTGCTCGCCGTAGACTTTCGTGCGCTTGTCGTATCGCAGCACGGCAATGCCCGACGAAGCCAGACCTTCCGCGATATCCTCGAACATCCGCGTCGCGTACATCGACTCATCGCGATCGTCCGGCCCCGGTCCAGGTACAAGCACCACCGCCGGGAAGCGGCCTTTACCGGCCGGGAAGGTGAATGTCCCACCGAGTTTCCACTGATCGGCGCCGACCGTTACCTGTCGCTCGCGGAATAACGCGGGCTTACTGTAGGATGGCCTGCTCCACGCGGGCGGCAAAGGCGCGTCCGGCGGGCGGAAGTGCAGCCCCGCAACCTGTCCCGAAGCGTTGATCGTGAGTTGGACGTTGATCGACGTGTTCGAGAAACGGACCGGGAAGCTGACGATATCCAGCCCACCCGACTTCTCAGTCAAGGGGCGACCGATCTCTTCCATCCTGCCGAAGCCCTTCAACTCTCCGCCAACACGATTCTGAAGAAACTCGACTGTGAGCAGCGCCTTCGCTTCAGTGGTCAACAGTTGATTGAATTCCTGAAATCGCGACGCCAGCAGAAGATCCAGCGCCTTCCGGCCGGCGACGGCCGGTTGGTCCGACTGCGGCGCGCCTCCTGCCGCAGTCGAAGCTAGCAACGAGAGGACGAACCAAACCGCCCGCAGCGGCCTAATTGACTTCAATCAGACCAGCTCCGGTGATGTCGTTGTTCAGATCCCATACGGTCTCTTCTTTGAAAGTCGCCGCGTCGTACACCTCGATCTGGAAGCCCGCGCCGTAGATGTACAGCTTCTTGCCGTC
>JASHSD010000590.1 GCA_030036985.1 Bryobacteraceae bacterium | reverse complement strand
CGGCTTCGGCTGTGTGCAATCCGGCGTGGAGATCCTGAACGATCGAGCGGGCGATCTGTCCACATTCGGCGTCGACGATGCGGAGGATCGCGGCGCGGCTTTCCTCGCTCGGCGCCTGCTTCGCTTCGCCGATCAGTTTTGCGGCGCTCGCCATTTCAATTCGCTCGGTGTACGACAAACTGACGGGTTTCTCTTGTGTCACTGACAATCTCCTGTTCCGGGCGTAAAGAAGCCGCCCGCGCTTTTTCGAATTCGTAATGCGCCCGAAGCGCCGGCAATGAAACCTCACACCATTCATTCGCCTGGCGGGCCTTAAGTTCCGCCGTGGCAAGTTCCTGCCTTTTGCTCCGAAACACCGGTTCGTTGCGGTCGTGCCGGGCGCATGCGGTCCGATACTCGCGGAAATCGAAGACCCACGAGCACAACCGCTTGATCCACCCTCGGCTGGTTTCGGGCCGGTCGAGCCGCGACCGCCAGGCGGCAATCTGCAGCGCCGCCTGCTGCCACTCGGTTTCGGCTGTTTCCATCTCCGAGCGCAAGCGGGCCGTTTCAGCTTCGAAGTTCCCGAACAACCGCATCGCCGCTTCGCGAACCATGGCGGCCAACCGCGGTTCCAGACGGTCTTCGAGTCCGAGGAAGCCGGCTTCCAATCCCCATTTCGCGACGGAAACCGTCATTTTCGCCATCTCCGAGCCGGAATCAGGCAAGGGTACGGGTTTCGGTTCAACGCGAGGCGACATAGGGACCTCCAAGTGCGGCGGCGCCGAAAACGGAGCCGGTGAGATGGGTTTCGTAGCTCACGAGGCGCGCTCCGAGAGCCTGGAAGAGCGCATCGTAAAAGGCTTTTTGCGTGAGGCGGTCGACCGCGGGGCCGCGATGGCCGCTTTCGATCGAGTTCAGAACGCAGTACACCTCGTCTCCTGCCAACTGACCCGGTTGCCAGTAATGCCGACGCGCGAGCGCCTCAATCTGCGCGCCCATGGACGGGCGTTTGATGGCTCCGGGAGTTTCAAGGTTCAGGTCGGGGGTCGAATTCAGCATGTCGCTGAAGTAGACGATCACGGTCCGTCTGTGCAGCGTGTCGGGTTGAATGCGGTCGATGCTGCTGAAAACGTCCGTCCGGACGGCCGGGCCGGTTTCGAGGCCCTTCTCGATGGCGGCGCGGGATCCGTCGCGCGCATGCACCAGGGCCAGGTGCCCCGCGAGGGCTTCGTCGGACGTGGCGTCGTCGCCGACGGCCGGAATGTCCGCCTGAAACAGCGGGGCGGCATCCATGGTACGGTCGTGGATGGGGTAGACCGCAACCGAGGATCCACCCGTGAGTTGCCGGGCCAGGCCGGACGCTTCCTTCATCCAGGCGGCGCGTTGCGTGGCATCGATCGAAGCGGTCTGGTCGAGGAAGATAATCAGGCGGGATCCCGTCTTGCGGTCGGCGCCTCGCGCCGAGCAGCCTGCGAGGCCGATCACTCCGGCGAGGACAAGGATGACGGTCTGGTACTTGAGAAACTGCATCGTTCACCTCCACCCCTGATTAGTTGCGGGTCGGGGTTTTCGCACACGCGCAGCCGGATTTTTTTGGGCGATCCCGATTGACAACGCCCTGCCCATCGCGGAAACTGTGCGTTTACCGTGACTATCGAAGAAGCCGAAGGCATTGAGAGCCGGCTCGCCGACATCGTTTTCTCTTTGGAATGGTGCGACGAGAAGGGAAAGCTCTGCCACGGCACGGGTTTTTTCATCTCGGCGGATGGAACGGCGCTGACGGCGTTTCACAACCTTTCGCCGGATGTGAGGAGCGGCCCGGACCCGATTCAGACAGGTAAATTCCAAGGCGCGGAGGTCGTTTTTCGCTGGGTTGTGGCGGGAGAACAGGATCGTGCGTGGCAGGAGAAGCGCGACATCGCCATACTTCGGGCGGATACACCCCCGCCGGGTCTGCGCCCGGTGAAATGCTTTTACCTCCCCAGCGACATTCGGAAGGCCCGTGGCAGCGCGTGGGCCGAAAACGAAGTGGCCATGCTCGGCTATCCGGCCCGCCAGGGATTCGCGCGGACTCCGATCACGGGCCGTGTGGATCGCGCCATGCCGTTGCGCGACTACCGGAGTGATCATGGATATGAAATCGAAGGCGCGATTCAGATCGGCGTCGATCTTCCGGGGAAAACGTTGGGACTCGGGGGCATGAGCGGATCGCCCCTCTACGATGCGAGTTACGGCGGCATCGTCGGGCTGACGATCGTGGTCAATGACAGCCATGCTTCGGCGGCTCAGCTTTGGCCGGTTGCCGAATGCTGGGATTGCGGCAAGGAACTGCTGAGCAGAATTCCCGTTCGCCCGCTTCCGGGCGTTCGGAAAAGGATGTGGTGGTGGTACCTGGCTGCGCCTCTTGTCGCAGCCGGGCTCTGGGGATATCAGCGCCTGCCGAAGCCCATCCCGAAACGCCTGTCAGTGGATGTCGTTCATTTGAATTCGAACCGGCGCGAAACGCTGCAGGAAGGGACCCGGTTCGTCGAAGGTGAACGCGTGAGGTTCCTGATCACCTCGCCCGCCGCGGGCTATTTATATGTCGTCGACCAGGAGTTGAACAGAAAGGGCGAGCCGCGCCCGGCGGAGCTGATCTTCCCGACGACAACTACAGGGAGGGATCGAAACCGGGTCTCGGCGGGTGTGGAGATCCCCTTTCCGGCGGAGGATGAGAATCCGCCGTATCTCGAGCCGAAACCTGACGGCAACAATCCCGATTACGGCGGCGAACTTCTGACTGTCCTCGTCTACTCGAGTCCACTGAAGGTCGATCTGCAACCGAATCCGATTCCGGTAACTCCCGATTTGATTCCACTGAACGGAATGAAGCCACGAACCTTTATTCACCCCGTAGCGGATCCTGGCGATGCAATCGCCGTACAAAAAATCCGGGTCGCAGTCAACGTCGGGAAATAAAAATCAAAATGGAGCGATCTTCGCCGGGCTCGGCGGAAGACCGCTCCATGCCGAGGACTATTGGCCGAAGTGGTAGAAGAAACCCAGAGTGAACAGGACACCGTTACCGGTATCCACCGAGCGCTGATATCGAACCTCCGGTTTTAAACCCCATTTCTGGCCGAGGAACAGGCGAATTCCCCCGCCTCCGCCGTAATAGACCGAATTGGCGCTCCCCGCGATGGAGACGGGACCGGTCGCGGCACTGTTCGTCGAGAAATTGGCGGAGGAATGGTCGAGCCCGACAACACCCGTAAAATAGGGCCGCACCTTCGTTTCCACGTCGCGGAAGCTGTAGTCTACCCCACCGCCAAAGCCGAACAGCGACGCGCTCCCGCTGGCGGAAACCCCTGCCCCTGATACCGAACCCGAACCCAAGGGCGTGTAGTCGAACTCTGTCAGCAAGTGAAAATGGTCGGAAAGACCGAAGGCGGCTCCCGCCCCGACGACCGGATGCGTGCCGACTCCAGCGCCATACCAAACGCCACCGGCCGAAGCGGACACTTCGATTCCCCCCTCCGCCCACGTGACAGTTGTAAAAAGGGAAGCACCCGCCAACAACACGAGGCCCCGCAATGCTGCGCTGCGATTAAACATTGAATGCTCCTGATCTGAATTAGAGGGCGTGCACCAAATTGGAACGCGGCCTCACTCAGGTATGCGCAGAAGCGCACAAACGTTTTCGCCCCGCAACGTGAGCGGACAGGCGGTACTGGAACGGGTAGTGGCCCGCAGAGATAATAAGTCGAATCGCTTATTTGAAC
>JASHSD010000589.1 GCA_030036985.1 Bryobacteraceae bacterium | reverse complement strand
GGAAGGGCGGCTGCAGGGCCGAAGCCCTGGCCCCACAATTGATCAATTGCCACGCCAGTTTAATGAGCAGACGCAGCGGCGGCAGATGGGGTTCAAGGCCACATCCAACTCCTCGCGGAACGCTACAGCCTCCGCGCCATTGATCACATCCGCCAGGCTTGTACGTGCATCGATTCTTCCGATCGACCGCTGAAAGAAGCATGGACGCACGGTCCCGTCCGCTTCGACTACGGCCGATACCCACGGCGCGTTGCAAAGCGGGGCCACAGGTTCCGATTCCCCGAGATGCGCGCGGAAGTGCCGCACGATTCGCCGCAGCTTTTCGGGCGATTCGGCGACGAACTGCCCGCACTCGCCTGCCATAACGATCGATTCGATTTCCGCTTCCAACCTGGCGATCTGTTCATGATCGAGACCGACCTGCGCCTGCCGTTCGGCGCTCCATCCGAGAGGCCGGTTGAATGCCGTTGACGTCATATCGGCGGCCAGGAAAGAAATCCCGTTTAAACGCAAGTTGTGGGCTTCGGCGACGGTCGCACACAGGGCGGAGTGGTTCAGCCGCTGCACCGTGCAGCGCGCCGTAATCGGAAAATCCGGGCGCACGGCGCGAAGGGAGCGAACGCCCATCGCCAACTTCTCAAACGCGCCGGCGACCCGGCGAATGCGGTTATGCATCTCAGCCGGACCGTCGAGCGACACAATCACGTCATCGATATTGGCCGCGATCGCGGATGCGTGGCGATCCAGCAGCAGCCCGGTGGTGAGCATCGTCACACGGATTGCACGTCTCTTCAGAACGGCGCACAGGCGGAACAGGTCGGAATGCATGAGGGGATCCCCGCCCGTGAGTACGACCCACTCGACGCCCATTCCTTCGATGCCGGCGACATGACGCTCCAACTCCTCGGCGCCGATCTCAATCGACTCGGCCGATTTCCAGATGTCGCACATCAGGCATCTGCAATTGCACCTGCTGTGGGGACTCAGCACGAGAATCGGCAGGCGCGAGACGATGGGGTTCATGGGCACACTCGCCTGCCGCCAAGCCGCACCTCGGGGCCGATGGCGTCCGCGGCCGCCCTGTACAGCCCCGGTATATCGGCGCGAATCATCCAACTGCCGCGCCCCTTGATCTGCAGCGCCTCGAAGCCGTTCAGCGCTACCCCGGAGCGTATCGCAAAACGAGCCGATATCAGCATCACCCGCCCCCGCACCATCACCATCTCCGGTCGAAGATTCGCCAGGGCCGCGGCGGGCGTCTGCCCTGAGTCCCGGACGGCGACAAGGTCCGCCACTCCTCCTGCGCGAATCCTGCCCTGGCCATCCTGCAGACGCAGCGCGCGCGCGGGCAGACTTGTCACCAGCGGATAAATCTCATCCGGTGACAAGCCGGACATCTCCATGGCGCAGAGAATTTCGTCGATCATGTCGCCGTCGCCGGTCAATGGGGAGTCCGTGCCAAGAGCGATCGCAATGCCCGAGCGCAGCACTTCCGCATCCAGGGTTGTCCCGAACAGAAACCGGTTGGACGAAGGACACCAGACGACGGAACACCGGCTCCGCCGAATGGTTCCGATATCGCCTTTCGCGAGGGCGACGGCATGCACCAGCACCGTGCGCCGGTCCAGCAGTCCCATTTCCCGGAGCCGCGGAATCTCCTCGCGCGCGTGCGCGTCGGTTCCTTCGCCCGCGTGGATGATGAATGGCCGGTCCGCCGGGGCGCGTTGCCACAATTCCGCAACATCGGGGCTGAAATCGAGGGAATGAGCCCACGCATACCTCCGCACTACCTTGATTGGAAACCGCTCGGTGAATACGGATGGCGCGTACGGATTATGATGCGCCACTGTCGTCACTCCGCTGAGCAGATTGCGGATGCCGCCCCAGACCAGGCGAACCGCCTTCGGCACGCTCAGGTGCTCCCGGGTGGGGGATTGGCGCGGGTGGTAGATATCCCGCGCCCATTCGGAAGCGTTCCCGTAAGGGCCGTTCCCGAGGCGCGGAAACAAGCTGAACTCCAGGTGGTCGTGCGCGTTGATCAGACCGGGCAGCAGGAGATGGCCGGTGAGATCGATTTCGCTCGCGTGCGCAATTCTCGAGTCAAAAGGCAGAATGCGACTTCCCCGCACGAGGAGATCGATGCGTTCGGCTCGAGTCGCGCTTCGGGCGACCCGCGCGCCTTTCAGCCCGATTACTTCCGCCATGACGTAATCAGCACCGCGGGCAGAAGGCGGACTTTGTCGAATGTACTCTCCTTCCCGGCGCTCCGGAAAATCGCACGTTCCGGTTCGCCGAACGAGACCTCCATTCGCCAGCGGCGGACAAGCCCTGCCTCGTGAGCGCACATGTCCATGCCGGAGATCGAGTGGTTGTGGTGGGCAAGGTCGTAAACCCGATCGCCGCGGCGAAACGAGCGCGTCCAGCCCGCGCGGGCGGCTATGGGATGCATATCGCTGACCACAACCTCGCGGGCAACTCGCGCCAGTTCCCGAAATACGCGGGCGGGCGATTTTACATACCCGATGGTGAACGAGCACAGCGCGACGTCCATGGCGTCGTCCATAAAAGGGACCGAAGAGATGTCGGCGAGCGCCGAACGCCCCGCCAATCCCGGTTTTCGCTCGGCTTGCCGCAGCATCTCCGGGCACAGGTCAATCCCAAAGACGTGCGCGCCGCGCGATTGCGCCCAGCTCATCCAGCGGCCGGTGCCGCTGCCCGCATCGAGCACGCGCGCGCCTGGCGGGACGTTCAGCCGGCCCGAGACCGCGCGCATTTCGAGTGCGAGAAGAGGGTTCGGAGCCGCGTCGTAATCCGCCGACCAGAGGCAATAGCCTTCCATCGGATCGACGGCGATTGAATGCGTCACAGGCTCTCCAGACGCGGCTTGCGCAGCGCGACCAGTTTCTGCGCCCAGGCGAGTTCAAACGGAGCCGCATAAAAGCCCAGCGCATAACGCCAGCTGCTCAGCGATTTGAGCAGCGCGCGGCTCCATCGCGGCAGATGAATATCCTGTACGGTCGGCCAGCGCGAGTTAATCACCAGTTCGAAATCGTCGATGCGGCGCTTTACGTTTCGCGGCAGCCACGGCAGGTGCGGGTCCTGCCGGATGGTGTAGTTCAGCCAGCGTTCACTCGCCCATTCGTCGGGCGTATCGGGAAATCGAATCTCCGAATCGGCGACGCCGTACATCCCGTCCGGATGCGGAGTCGGAATATAGTGCTGCACGATGATTTCCGCGGCCGGATTCAGGCGTTTGATTTTGCGAATGAAACGGATCGTATTGTTGGCATCCTGCCGGGGATCGTGAGGGTTTCCGATGACAAACGAAAATTCGGGAATGATGTCGAACCCGCGAATGCGCGCCGCGAGTTCAAGCGTTTGTTCCGGGGTGATTTTTTTGTTCATCTCGCGCAGCGTGACGGCCGACCCGGACTCGGCGCCGAAGAAGATCATGGTGGCCCCGGCCCTGCGAATCGCGCGCAAGGTGTTATCCGAATATCGCAGCATGGTGTCGATGCGGCCTTCGGCCCACCAGTGCAGACCGAGCGCCGCCAGCCGCTCGGCCTGATCGAGCGCATGAGCTTCGTTCAGGAAAAAATTATTGTCGTAAAACTGCACGGCGTCGATACCGTACCGGCGCTGCAACCGACCGAGAACGTCAGCCGTGCGCTCCGCCGGCTCGACCTTTTGCCGACCATCGAAAATCGGCACCACGCCGCAGAAACGGCACCGGAAGGGACATCCGATGCTCGCGTGATGCACCGCCGTTCGCTGTCCCAGAAAGGTCGGGAGCAGATACTTCTCGATGTTTTGCAGCCTGTGGTACGGAAGCTCGGGAAATTCCGCCGGCGAGACTAGCGGGCGCGGCGCATTGTGCCGATGGAGGCCGAAGCCATCCTTCCATGAGAGACCGGGTATGGCCGAGAAGTTCCGGTCTCCGCGGAGCGCGGCAAGCAATGCCGGAAACGTTTGTTCTCCCTGGCCCCTCACGGCGAAATCGACATAACCGGCGTTCAATGTGGCATCGGTGTAGAGCGATGGAAAATATCCGCCCCATACGATGGCAGCCGACCTGCACTTATCGCGGAACTCCCGCGAAAGCTCGATCGCCGCGACCATCTGCGGCCCGGGCATCACGGAGACTGCAAGCATCTCGACTTCGTGCTCGGCCACGATGCGATCGATCGTCCGGCCTGGTTGGGGATCGAGATTGCCGTCTACGATGACGTAATCTTCTTTGCCTTCGAGCACCGCGGCGATGGACAGAATGGCCAGCGGGAAACGGCGATTCTTCGGCCGTGTCGCCCGGGGATGCAGCAGAATGATCATTGGCCTCCGAACGTCCCGACGAGAATGACGAAGCACGACGGCGGCCGCCTTGCCGCCAGACGCGCCTTCCATGGACGTAAGGCCCACGCCACGCCGTACCAGGGCTGCAGGCGCCGCCATCGAATGCCCAGCTCCGACGCCAGCGAATCCAGCGTGGCTTCATCAAAATACTCGATGCTCGGAACCGCGTCCGACCGGAACCCGTATTGCCGCTCGAACATCTCGTGCCGCTCCGCCCGCATCCGTTCGCCGTGCGCGGCTTTTTTGTAAACCGGCGAATCCATAATCACGACGCTGCCCGCGCCGCGCAGACATCGCCGCGCCTCACGCAACGTTCGCTTGTAATCGGTTGCGTAGTGGATCGAAGCGTTGTAGATCGCGAGATCGAACGTCCGATCGCGAAACGGCAGATCGTCAAAATCCGCCTCGACGCAGGGAAACCGGCGCGGATAATGACGGGCTGAGCGGAGGCCGTCGCGGTCGTCCGCGAAGATGTCGACGGCAACCGGAGAATGCGCCCGAAGAACCAGCCGGTAGGACATCCAGCCGTTCCCCGCCCCGATATCCAGAATCAGCAGCGGGCGTTTTGCTTTCCGCTCCATTTCGAGCAGCACCGTATTCTCGAAGTGCCTCCACGTTCTGGCGCGAATCGACCATTGGGCGGAGTTTGCGGTTGTAAGATCGCAAAACGGCAGCGCGCGATAATACCCCGGATTGTCCGAGCCGCGGCCCTCGGCCCTGCGGATTGTGGAATAATCCTTGAGAAACTGCAGCCGCATGGCGCGATCCATCCCCATCACGCCTCCGATTCCGCCCAGGTTTCCTGCAGCCCCCTGCGGGCCGAGAGACTGATTGCGACATCCGGCTCGGGCGACATCTCGTTCCGCAGCAATTCGTCCGCGAATTTGTAGAAGCGTCTCGAATGCCGCCCGCGGATCTGAAAGTTGCGGTCGGTGGTTTCCTTCCATGCCTGGATGTTGACGAGCTTCGGCGCAACCTTATCGAAGTACGGCGTGCCCTTGATCGGATAGGACACGGTGGTCAGGAAAGTATCCGGCCGGCACTTCTTCACGTGATCGACGGTGGCTTCGATATCGCCGATCTCCTCGCCGTCGTAACCCCACATGAGGAACATGCCGGTCTCGATTCCATTCGCTTTGCAGAGGCTCACCGCGCGCTGCACCTGTTCGACTGTCACGCCGCGCTGCATGGCGTCG
>JASHSD010000588.1 GCA_030036985.1 Bryobacteraceae bacterium | reverse complement strand
GCTCCTGCCACGTTGCCGGAAACGGTTTGTACTGGGCGGAAGGCGCTAGCGGAAAGCGGTCGAACGGACCGATGACATGCATGTGCGCATCGATCGCGCGGTCGGGCATCTCGAACTGCAGCGGATTAGGGTTGGGGTCCTGCTGAATGTAGGGGGATTCGGTGCTCACCACTTGACAGCATACGATGTGGTCTCATCGTGCCGCAGGCTTAGTCTGTGGTGCCCGGACTCGTCCGGGCATTTGCCTGGCATGTGGGGTCAGGGCTTCGGCCCTGCAAGCCGGCCTTCCGGTCGGCTCTGGCACTTTAGTTGTGATTACACAGATGCTCCGGAACCCACGGGTTGCGGCCGCTCCAGGCCAGGCGGATTGCCAATCCGCCGGACCCAGAGGGTGCCTCTACCATCCTGCCCTACACTGCGGAGGCCGCCCGACGATTTCCGGCAAATGCCATAAGGTAAACTGATTCAAGGCCTCGGGTGTTGGGTTTTCGACCTGCGGGAGGCCCAAAATTCCATAACCAACCAGCCCGATTCGGACCGTTTCTGCGCCGGGTTCTTGCGCTCCCAGGGGCGGTCGTATAGGCTGGAAGGCTTCAGGCCAAGGCGCATGCGTTGGCACCGTCAGGGAGGATACTCTACTTGTACTCGTTTTTTTTCCGCCGCCGGAGCATCGGTTTGCTTCTGCCGCTACTCGTCGCTCTTGCCGTGCTCCTGGTGGCGCCGGCTTCCGGTCTGGCGCAGAACGCCCCGCCACAAGGGGGTGGCGAAGCGCATCTGATCCTGCCGGATTTCAGTCAGGCAACATTTATCGGCCTGAACGGCCGCACCATATTGATGTTCGGTCTCGCCATCTGCGCGCTCGGCCTGTTATTCGGTCTGGTCACCTACAACAGGCTGCGCGACCTGCCCGTCCACCAGTCGATGCGCGATGTTTCGGAGCTCATCTGGGAAACGTGTAAGACGTACCTGCAGAACCAGGGCAAATTCCTGCTGATCCTCGAGATCTTCATCGGCGTCATCATCCTTTTCTACTTCGGCTACTTCGAGCGCCTGGCCCCGGACAGAGTGATTGTGATCCTGCTGTTCAGCCTGCTCGGTATCGGCGGCAGCTACGGGGTGGCATGGTACGGCATCCGCGTCAATACGTTCGCAAACTCACGCACGGCCTTCGCCAGCCTGCGCGGCAATCCGTATCCTTGCTACCAGATTCCGCTGCGGGCGGGCATGTCGATCGGTATGGTTCTGATCTCGATCGAACTGCTCATCATGCTCTGCATCCTGCTCTTCATTCCCGCCGATTACGCGGGCAACTGCTTCATCGGCTTCGCCATCGGCGAATCTCTGGGCGCGGCGGCGCTGCGTGTGGCGGGCGGCATCTTCACCAAGATCGCCGATATCGGCTCGGACCTGATGAAGATCGCCTTCAAGATCAAAGAGGACGATGCCCGCAATCCCGGCGTCATCGCCGACTGCACCGGTGACAACGCCGGCGACTCCGTCGGGCCCAGCGCCGATGGTTTCGAAACCTATGGCGTCACCGGCGTCGCGCTGATCGCCTTCATCCTGATCGGCGTTTCAAACCCGCTGGTGCAGGTGCAGCTGCTGGTCTGGATCTTCATCATGCGCATCATGATGATCGTCTCCTCCGGCATCTCCTATTTCATCAACGAAGCCATAGCCAAAGCGCGATACAGCATGCTGCCCAAGTTCAACTACGAATCGCCCCTGACGTTCCTCGTCTGGCTCACTTCGATCGTCTCCATCGTGGGCACATATGTGGTTTCATACTTCATCATTCCCGACCTCGGCGGCGATACTTCGCTCTGGTGGAAGCTATCGAGCGTCATCACCTGCGGCACGCTCGCGGGCGCGATCATTCCCGAACTCGTGAAGGTTTTCACCTCGACCGAATCCACGCACGTGCGCGAGATCGTGACTTCTTCGGAAGAAGGCGGCTCCTCGCTCAACATTCTCTCGGGCCTTGTGGCCGGCAACTTCAGCGGCTTATGGCTCGGTTTCGTGATGCTGGCCCTCATGGCTATGGCATACGGTCTGAGCACTCTGGGCCTCGCCAGCCTGATGGTTGTGCCGTCCGTCTTCGCCTTCGGCTTGGTGGCCTTCGGGTTCCTCGGCATGGGACCGGTCACCATCGCCGTGGACTCCTACGGACCGGTCACCGATAACGCGCAATCCGTTTACGAGCTTTCGCTCATCGAAGATATTCCCAACATCAAAGGCGAGCTCAAAGCGAAATTCGGCATCGACGCCAATTTCGAGCGCGCCAAGCAGAATCTGGAAGAGAACGACGGCGCCGGCAACACGTTCAAGGCGACCGCCAAACCGGTGCTGATCGGCACCGCCGTGGTGGGCGCCACCACGATGATCTTCTCGATCATCGTGCTCCTGACGAGCGGGCTCACGCGGGACCTGTCCAAGCTCTCGCTCCTGCACCCTCCGTTCCTGCTCGGCCTCGTCGCCGGGGGCGCGGTCATCTACTGGTTCACCGGCGCCTCGATGCAGGCCGTCACGACGGGCGCCTACCGCGCCGTCGAGTTCATCAAGGCCAACATCAAGCTCGAGGGCGCCACGAAGGCCTCGCTGACCG
>JASHSD010000044.1 GCA_030036985.1 Bryobacteraceae bacterium | reverse complement strand
AAGAAAGATCCGTATTTTTCGGAAAAAGAGAGCGAACTCCCTCCGAATTACCTGACAATTTTTCCGCAGACCTTCAAATACGAGGGTTATGCCTGGGGCATGGCCATCGATCTGACCGCCTGCGTCGGCTGCGGCACGTGCGTGGCGGCCTGCGTGGCCGAAAACAACATCGCGGTGGTCGGCAAAGAGCAGGTGCTCAACACCCGCGAGATGCACTGGATCCGCATCGACCGCTATTACAAGGGCGAGCCGGACGAGCCGGACATGTACTTCCAGCCTGTGGCCTGCGTGCAGTGCGAAGACGCGCCGTGCGAAGTGGTCTGTCCGGTGGCGGCGACCGAAACCGATCAGGAAGGGCTGAACAACATGGTGTACAACCGTTGCGTCGGCACCCGCTACTGTTCGAACAACTGTCCTTACAAGGTGCGCCGCTTCAACTTCCTGCTCTTCTCGGATTGGGAGACGGAAAGCGTCAAGCTGCAGCGCAACCCGGACGTCACCGTCCGCAGCCGCGGCGTCATGGAGAAGTGCTCCTACTGCGTGCAGCGCATCAATTACGCCAAGATTACGGCCGAAAAACAGGACCGCAGAGTGTTCGACGGCGAGATTATTCCCGCCTGCGCCGCGGCCTGCCCGTCGCAAGCCATTATGTTCGGAGATCTCAACGATCCCAAAGCCCGGGTTCTCGAATGGAAACGCAGCCCGCTGAATTATTCGCTGTTGGGCGAACTCAATACGCGCCCGCGCACAACTTATCTGACCGAGATTCGCAACCCCAATCCCGCGGTCGGGAAATCGGAGAAGGAAAGCTGATATGGCGCAACCGGTTGAGCTGCCCGATCGCATACAAGTCGGCCCGGTAATCGACGAAGGCCACAGCCTCGCGTCGGTTTCCGACAAGATCAGCGGCATCGTCCTCAAGCGCAAGATCACCCTCGGCTGGGTCTTCGGCCTGCTGATCTCCTTCGGCGTTCTGCAGGGCCTGATGGCCGGCGCGACATGGCTTTTCGCGAAGGGCGTCGGCATCTGGGGCATCAACATTCCGGTCGGCTGGGGATTCGCCATCGTCAACTTCGTCTGGTGGATCGGTATCGGCCACGCCGGAACCCTTATCTCCGCCATTCTGCTGCTGCTCAATCAGTCCTGGCGAAATGCGATCAACCGCTTCGCCGAAGCCATGACGATTTTCGCCGTCATGTGCGCGGGCATGTTCCCGGTGCTGCACACCGGTCGTCCCTGGCTCGCCTATTGGCTGTTTCCGTATCCCAACACGATGGATCTCTGGCCCCAGTTCCGCAGCCCGCTGGTCTGGGACGTGTTCGCGGTTTCGACATATTTCACCATTTCGCTGGTTTTCTGGTATGTCGGTCTGATTCCCGATTTCGCCACCCTCCGCGACTCATCGACGCAGCGCTGGAAACAGTTGGCATTTGGTTTTCTCTCGCTGGGATGGCGGAACTCGGCGCGCCACTGGCAACGCTACGAAAAAGCCGCGCTGCTGCTGGCCGGCCTTTCCACCCCGCTGGTCCTCTCGGTCCACACTGTGGTCAGCTTCGACTTCGCGGTCGCCATGCTGCCCGGCTGGCACACCACGATCTTTCCTCCTTACTTCGTCGCTGGCGCCATCTACTCCGGTTTCGCCATGGTGCTGACCCTGATGATTCCGGCCCGCACATTCTACGGGCTCGAAGACATCATCACCATCCGCCACCTGAACAACATGGCCAAGCTCACCCTCACGACCGGATTGATCGTCGGCTACGGCTACATGATGGAGGCGTTCTTCGGTTATTACAGCGCCGACATCTACGAGAAGTTCATGATCTGGAACCGCATGACGGGGCCGTACGCGCCGTTCTACTGGGTGCTGATCTTCTGTAACGTCCTCACGCCGCATATCCTGTGGTTCAAGAGAGTTCGCACCAATCCGCTGATCCTGTGGTTCATTTCGATCGTAGTCAACATCGGCATGTGGCTCGAGAGGTTCGTAATCGTCATCACCAGTCTTCACCGCGATTTTCTGCCCTCCAGCTGGAGCATGTACTGGCCGACGGTTTGGGATTGGGCTGTTTTCGCCGGCACCCTGGGCTTCTTCATGACATGCATCTTCCTCTTCATCCGGGCCCTGCCGATGATCACCATATTTGAATTGCGCATGCTTCTGCCCGGGGCGCGAGTCGAGGGCAGGCAGGAGGAGCTGGTGCAATGAGCGTTCGTATGATCGACGATTTTCAGCCTCTCTACGGCCTGATGGCGGAGTTCGAAACGGCGACCCAGCTGGTCGACGCCGCGCGCCGCACCAGAGAAGCCGGCTTCAAAAAGTTCGACGCGTTTGCGCCGTTTCCGATCCACGATCTCGACGAGGCGATGGATCTGCACGACAATCGGGTCTCGCTGTTCACGTTAATCGGCGGCCTGATCGGATGCTGCGGCGGATTCGGGCTGGCAAGCTGGGTGGAAGGCGTCGCGCTGCCGTTGAACATCGGCGGCCGGCCTCTCATCGCCGCGCCGATGTATATCCCGATTACGTTCGAGCTGACGGTGCTGGTCGGAGGCCTGACCGCCGCAATCAGCATGATAATCATGAACGGACTGCCTTCCCCGTATCACCCGGTATTCAACGTGGAGCGATTTCAGGCGACCGGGTCCAAAAACAAATTTTTCCTGTGCATCGAATCGGCCGACCCGATGTTCGATCGCGAAATGACGGCCGGATTCCTGGAGAGTCTGGAGCCGGAAGAAGTGGCGGAAGTGGCCCGATGACGAAGATCTGGGGCAAAGCGCTGCTGGCCGCGGCAAGCCTGTTCGCCGCCGGCTGCGCGCGCAGCGACATGCAGGACCAGCCGAAATACAAACCCGAGCGTCCGAGCGATTTCTTCGCCGACGGCCGCAGCGAGCGTCAGCCTGTGGCCGGAACCGTGGCTTGGGGTCCGCTCGACGACGATACTGCTTATTACGAAGGCAAGGACGCCGACGGCAAGGATATCGAAGACTTCCCGCTCGTGGTCGACAAACCTTTGATCGTGCGCGGTCAGCAGCGGTTCGACATCTACTGCTCGCCCTGCCACGGCCGCATCGGCAATGGTCTCGGCATGATCGTCCGCCGCGGTTTCAAACAGCCGCCGTCTTATCACATCGACCGCCTGCGCAATGCGCCGGTAGGACATTTTTTTGACGTGATTTCAAACGGCTACGGCGCCATGCTGAACTACGCGCAGCAGATCCAGGTGCGCGACCGCTGGGCCATCATCGCCTACATTCGGGCGCTGCAGTACAGTCAGAACGCCAACGTAAACGATCTGCCGGCCGAGGCGCGCAACAGAGTTCCGGCCATCGGCCAGGCGCCCATCCCCGCGCAGACGAATGAGCCGCTGGTTCCCGCCGATTCCGATTTCGAGGATTTCCCGGCTCAACCCGCGACGCCTTCGGGAGTGCCCGGAGCGCACGGCGCAGGCGCGGTGCACGGAACCGGGCCAGGGAGTCAACCGGAAAGACAATGATCACGACGGAACAAACTTACGAGACTTCGCCACAGCTGGTCGCCTCGCTGAAAAGGTATCAGCTGATCGCGACATTCGTCGGTCTCGTCGGCTTTTTGGCCCTGATAGCGGGAATTTTCACGGAAGGCGCGCCGCAATTTCTGCGGTCGTACCTCGTGGGCCTCTACTTCTGGTTCGGCGCCGGCATGGGCGCGCTCGTGATGCTGATGGTCCACCTCGTATCCGGCGGCGCGTGGGGCATGATGGTCCGGCGTTCTCTCGAAGCCGCATCGCGCACCAACTACGTGATGTGGCTGGCATTCCTGCCGCTGATCATTTTTGCGCCGCAGATTTATTCGTGGGCCGGCCCCGCTGCCGCCGGAAGCAAAATCGTTCAGGCAAAGCACCTTTATCTGAACCTGCCGTTCTTCTATATCCGATACGTGATTTACGGCGTGATCTGGTTGGGAATGACTTACTTTCTCAACAAATGGTCGCGCCTCGAGGACCAGACGAAGTCGCCGGAATATTCGAGGAAGCTGGAGAAGCTCAGCGCCCCCGGCATCGTCATCTACTTCTTCACCATCACCTTCGCCTCGGTCGACTATCTGATGTCGCTCGACGTGACCTGGTTCTCGACCATCTACGGTTTTCTGATCGCGGCCGGCCAGGCTCTGACAGGCATGTCGATCATCGTGGCGACGCTGGTGTTCCTCGGCAAATACACTCCGATGAACCATCTGATCACCAAACGCCATCTCCACGATCTGGGCAAACTGCTTCTGGCACTGGTGATGATGTGGGCGTACCTTGCGTTCTCGCAGTACCTCATCACTTACTCGGGCAACCTGCCCGATGAAGTCAGCTGGTACGTCAAGCGGCTGAACGGCGGATGGCAATGGGTCGGCCTGGCGCTGCTGCTGCTTCACTTCGCGCTGCCGTTCGCGTTGCTGTTGTCGCAATCGCTCAAGAAGAATCCGCACACCATCTTTCGCATCGCGATCCTGATTATCTGTATCCGCGTGGTGGACGTTTTCTGGCTGGTCGAGCCGAATTTCACCAGTCTGGCCCGCCCCGTTTTCACGATTTCCTGGCTCGACGTTGTGGCGCCGATCGCATTCGGCGGACTTTGGCTGGCGTTGTTTTTCCGGGGCCTGCCCGCGCGGCCGTTGCTGCCGTTGGGCGCCCCCGATCTCTTAAAGGCATTGGCACATGGCAGAGAGCACTAACAGACCTGGCGATCACGGCCCCGAGCACGACCCCATCAATCCCGGGGTTGCCCATGAACGGCGCGATATCAACGTTTTCCAGGTGACGGCGTTCGGCATCGGGCTGCTGCTCAGCTGCATCGTGGTGGTCTTCGCGATGTGGGCGATGTTCGACTTCTTTTACGCGCGCGAGAGTGCAAAGAATCAATCGAATCCCTCCACCCTGGTGAACGAACAGGCGAAGCTGCCGCCTGAACCGCGTCTTCAGGCCGAGCCGAGGGTCGAACTGAAGGACCTCAGGGCGGACGAAGAAGCGATTCTCACCAGCTACGGATGGATCGATCCCAATAAGGGCATCGTGCGCATCCCCATCGATCAGGCGATCGATATCGTGGCGCAAAAAGGCTTACCGTCGAAGCCGAGCCCCGCGGGAATGGATAACGACGGTTATCGGATGATTCCGGAGGATTCGAGCAGCGGTCGGACTTTGGAAAAGATCTCGAGATGAACTACAGGAAGTACAGTTTGGTGAATTGCGGGGTTGTCCTTCTGGCTCTCGCGCTCGTTGGCGGCGCGGGCGCGCAGCAGAAGGAGAACTATGAGGCGGGGGCGAATCTGGAGACGCCCACGCCGGATTTTCTGAACGCTCGCGGCACAGACAGGCCGAGTCCGCTCAAAGATGTAACGATCGAGCAGCGCCTGAATTCACAGCTGCCGCTCGACGCCAAATTCAGGGACGAATACGGCAACACGATTCAGCTGGGCAAGTACTTCGGCAAAAGGCCGGTGGTGCTGGCCCTGATTTATTACGACTGCCCCATGCTGTGCACGCAGATCCTGAACGGGATCGTGGCAGCGGCCAAGGTAATGACATTCACGCCGGGCAAGGATTACGACGTGGTGGCGATCAGCTTCGACGCCCGCGAAAAACCGAAAGACGCGTTGGCGAAAAAGCAGAGCTATATGAGGGATTACGGTCATCCGGAAACCGCCAATGCCTGGCATTTCCTCACCGGCGACCCGGATTCCATCAAGCGCGTGACCGAAGCCGTCGGCTTCAAATACAAGTGGGACGTCTATACGGCGACCTTCGCCCACGCCAGCGCCATTTACATTCTGACGCCCGAGGGCAAACTTTCCAAATATTTTTACGGCATCGATTATTCGCCGAAAGACATGCGCCTTGGCCTCGTGGAAGCGTCGCATAACAAGATCGGCAATCCGGTGGATCAGATACTGCTGTTCTGCTACCACTTCGATCCGACGACTGCCAAATACACCCCCGTCGCTATCGGCATTTTGCGCGGCACCGCGGCGCTGACGCTGCTGATGCTCGGCGGGTACGTCGTTATTATGTTGCGGAGAGACAAGAAAGGGATTCGCACCGCTTAGCCAGATATGGGAGAAAAGAGTTTCGAGCTTTTTCCGGTTGCGGCGTCCTCCATCGCCGGCCACGTTGACGCGCTCTACGCGTACCTCGTGCTGGTCAGTGCGTTCTTTTCGCTGCTGATTGCGTTCTGTGTGGTGTTCTTCGCCGTCAAGTATCGGCGCAAGGGCGACGAGCTGCCCAAGCCGGTGGACGAACACAGCATCGGCGGCATGGTCCTCGAAATCGTGTGGTCGGTGATTCCGCTGGGACTTTCGCTTGTCATGTTCGCCTGGGGGGCAAGCATCTTCTTCACCGAATCGCGTCCGCCGGCCGATTCGCTGGAGGTTTTCGTCACCGGCAAACAGTGGATGTGGAAGATTCAGCACATCGAAGGCGCGCGCGAGATCAACGAGCTGCACGTTCCCGTCAACCGCGATATCCGGTTGACCCTGACCTCGGAGGACGTGATCCACGACTTCTATGTCCCGGCCTTCCGCACCAAGACCGACGTTCTGCCCGGCCGCTACACGACCGAATGGTTTCGGCCCACCAAAATCGGCGCTTATCATCTTTTCTGCGCCGAATACTGCGGGACCAAACATTCCGGGATGGTCGGGACGGTTTACGTGATGAACGAAGCCGACTACGAACAGTGGCTCAGCAAGGGCAGCGGCGAAGGCTCCATGGCCGAAGAGGGTCAATCGCTCTTTAATCAGCTGGGATGCGGCACATGCCATCCCAGCGAAATCAACAAACAGAACGGGCGCTGCCCCAATCTCAACGGCTTGTTCGGAACCACGGTTGAACTCAACGACGGAACCAAAGTGAAGGCGGACGAGGCTTACATCCGCGAATCCGTGCTGTATCCGCAGGCTAAAATCGTCGCCGGCTACGACAACATCATGCCGACGTTCAAAGGTCTCGTCACCGAGGACGGTCTGCTCAAGCTCGTCGAATACATCAGGTCTCTGGGACCTGCGGAAGGCATGCCCAGTTCGGCGACTCCGGTTCCGACGCAGACCAGCGGTCCGCAACCTCCGGCCCAGCCGACCGCCAACTCACGGGCGGCGAACGGGCGCGCGGGCGCCGCGCCGGCCAACCGGGCCGCTCCGGGGAATCAATAGAGTGCAAGGAAAATCAGTATGATTGCGGCTACTCCTCCAACAGAAATAAAAAAGAATTTCTTCAATCAGAAGCAGGGGCTGGCAAGCTGGCTTCTGACGTACGATCACAAGCGGATCGCGATCCTGTACCTGCTGGGAGTCACCTTCTTCTTCGCTATCGGCGGCATCTTCGCCGCGCTGATCCGCCTGGAGTTGGCGACTCCGGCGGGCGATCTGGTGGACTCGAACACGTACAACAAGTTCTTCACCATGCACGGAATCATCATGGTGTTCCTGTTCCTGATTCCGTCCATTCCCGCCGTCTTCGGCAATTTCCTCATCCCTCTGATGATCGGCGCCAAGGACGTCGCCTTCCCGCGGCTGAACCTGTTGAGCTGGTACATCTACATGATCGGCGGATTGTTCATCATCACCGTGCTGCTGATGGGCGGCGTGGACACCGGCTGGACCTTCTATACGCCTTTCAGCACCTCGTATTCAAACGGCTACGTCGTCGCGGCGGGCATGGGAATTTTTATCGCCGGCTTCTCGTCCATTCTCACCGGACTGAACTTCATCGTCACCATTCACCGCATGCGCGCGCCGGGTCTCACCTGGTTCCGTCTGCCGCTGTTCATCTGGGCGCACTACGCCACCAGCATGATTCAGGTTCTGGGCACTCCCGTCATCGCTGTGACCCTCTTCCTGCTGGTTCTTGAACGCGGACTGCACATCGGTTTCTTCGATCCTGCCTACGGCGGCGATCCGGTGCTCTTCCAGCACATGTTCTGGTTCTACTCGCACCCCGCCGTTTACATCATGATTCTGCCGTCGATGGGCGTGGTCACCGAGATCATCACGACGTTCAGTTCCAAAAAGCCGTTCGGTTACACCTTCATTGCGTTTTCGAGCGTCGCCATCGCGGTTTTCGGATTCATCGTCTGGGGCCATCACCTGTTTGTCAGCGGCCAGTCGGCCTATGCCGGTATGGTGTTTTCGGTCCTCAGCTACATCGTCGCCATCCCTTCTGCGATCAAGGTTTTCAACTGGACCGCGACCATGTATAAAGGAGCGGTCCGCCTGACTACGCCGATGCTCTACGCGCTCGGCTTCATCGGCCTGTTCACCATCGGCGGCCTGACCGGCCTGTTCCTCGCTTCGTTAGGCATGGACGTACACCTGACGGACACCTACTTCGTGGTTGCTCATTTCCACTACGTCATGGTCGGCGGCGCCATCATGGGCTTCCTCGGCGGCATCCATTACTGGTGGCCGAAGATTTTCGGTAAAATGTACAACGAGGGTTGGTCGAAGATTTCGGCGGTGATTATTTTCATCGGGTTCAACCTGACCTTCTTCCCGCAGTTTCTGCTGGGCTACATGGGAATGCCCCGCCGCTATCACGTGTATCCCCCGGAATTTCAGGTGTTGAACGTGCTTTCCTCGGCGGGGGCCTCTGTCCTCGCCATCGGCTATCTGATTCCGTTCTGTTACCTGCTCTATTCGCTCAAGTACGGTCCCGATGCCCCACCGAATCCGTGGGGAGCCACCACCCTCGAATGGAAAACCCAGTCGCCGCCCATTACTCAGAATTTCGAGGTGACGCCGGTCGTGACTCAGGAAGCTTATACTTATACAACTGAGGAGGTTGTACACGTTGGATAGTGAGACAGTCGTCGCCCCCTCGGCTGCCGGCGCGCCGCCGCAACACGGCCATGTCGAGCATCATTTCGAGGACGCCTCGCAACAGAAGGACGCCGCCACCGTCGGCATGTGGGTATTTCTCGTCACCGAAGTCATGTTCTTCGGCGGATTGTTCCTGGCCTATTTCGCCTATCGGCAGGCTTACCCGGTGGCCTTCGCATCCGCCAGCAACAACACCAATCTTCTGATCGGCGCGGCCAACACGACCGTGCTGATCTGCAGCAGCCTCACCATGGCGCTCGCCGTGCATTTCGCCGCCATCGGCAAAAAGAATCTGATCGTTCTGTTCCTGATTCTTACCCTGCTCCTCGGCGGGACATTCCTGAGTGTCAAGGCGTATGAGTACCACGACAAATGGGTCAAACACGAGGTTCCCGGGTACAATTTCGACTGCCGCACGGATACCGGCGCGCCCTGCGCCGACGCCGCGCACACGCCGCTGTTTTTCTCGTTGTACTTCGGCATGACGGGCCTGCACGCGATGCACATGATCGTCGGCGTGGGTATTCTTCTTTTCCTGATCACACAGGCGCGGAAGGGCAGGTACACCCCCGCGTGGCATACGCCCGTGGAGTTGTTCGGTCTGTATTGGCATTTCGTCGATATCGTCTGGATCTTCCTGTTCCCGCTGCTCTATCTGATCGATCGGTCCGCAATGCCTAAATAAAAGCGCCCGGAAAAGGTTTGAAGCCAATGCCAAATCACGAAAAATCCGCCGAACATCACGTCGTACCCAAGCGAATATATTTCGGGGTCTTCTTCGCGCTGGTCGTTCTGACCTGGGTCACGACCTACGTCTCCACCATAGACCTTGGCCGCTGGAACATTTTCGTCGCTCTCGCGATCGCCATTTTCAAAGCATCGCTGGTGGCGCTGTTCTTCATGCACGTCTTCTACAGCGCGCGCCTGACCAAAATGATCGTGACGGCCGCGATCTTCTGGCTGACCCTGCTGCTGTTCATTACCATGGCCGATTTCTGGACTCGCGGCTGGATGGGCGTACCCGGGAGATAATCTCGCGGGCGCTCACATCAGAACGCCCGCCAGCTTTTCCTTGATCTGATCGGCCGTGAACGGCTTTCGCACATAGCCGGTCGCCCCGAGCTGCACGGCTTCCATCACTTTGCCATGACCGCCTTCGGTCGTGATCATAATGACCGGTACCTGCTTGAGATGATGGGCCGCCCTGATCCTGGCGAGCAGTTGCAGGCCGTCCATATGCGGCATATTGATATCGCAGAGAATCAATCCGAATTTGCGGGCTTTGAGGATCTCGATAGCTTCGGTCCCATCCCCCGCTTCTTCGATCTCACCCAGATTCAAATCCGTCTGCCGAAGCACCCGCTGCAGAATCCTACGAATTGCGGCCGAATCGTCGACGATCAGTACATCCAAAGGCGCGGTGGCGGTCACCCGATTTCCTCCCTGGAAACTATCGGCTGGCTCGGCGTCGAAGTTTAGCCCAGGTTCCTCATTACTTGGCTTTCTTCACTTACCGCTGAGGCGGGATACAAGTGCAGTTGCCTTACGGCAAAATGCCTTCAGGATTGGCCTTCACGTTGGAGTCGCGTTTGCTCAGCCGGCATATCCCCACATCCTGACCAGCTCGACCATCGACGACTTCCATCCGGAGTGAAGTTGAGGATCGTTGTCGCGACCTGGCCGCCCCACAACAGGGGCCGCCCCCGAGGCAACCGAGCGCATGACGCGCTTGTGCTGAACCAATCCCAAGTGAGCATGGCAATCAACAGGAGGGTAACGCCCCAGAAGTACTGAAGCCACCAGCCGAACAGGCCGGGCAAGGTGTGTTTGATTCCGATCTGCCATATCCGCCCGAAACCGGCGTCTGAAATCGCAACTGCGGAAAGGATCATCCACCGCTTGTGCTCCGCCGGATTTCTTCGGCTGAGCAGGCCGGCGATGATAAACGCCGAAAATGCGAACATTTCCTCGAATTCAAGCGCAAGAAATTGCGGCGCGTAGTCGGGATGGCCGGCCTGTCGCGCCTGATCGACCCATCGCCGCAACAAGGCCCAGCGGAACCATCGCCGCGGAGATGATCGCGGTTGCCCAGCCGAGCCGCATGTGAAGCCGGAAATCGCCGCTTTGAACCAGAAAAATCTGTATGGAAACGAGAACCAGCCAAACAACATAAACGGCGCGGTGGATGTGCAGAATCATGGGTGGCGGGGGAACCTCGCCCAGGTACCGAGTGAAATCGAGGGCGAACCCAACCAGGATTGCGGCCCGGATAATAGCCATCCAGACGACGTACGCGTTACGATCCGTTCGTGGCGCCAATGCCGTGGAGGTCGCTGTTCCAACCATGTGATTCGAGCCAGCATAACAATTTTCATGAGGGCGCGCCATGACTGGAAGGCGCAACGGGAGGCGCTGCTGCATTCAGTCGCGACAGTGCCGCTCTGGCCGAATCACGCCATCCGACAATTGAGAATTTCGACGCCGGCGCCAAATCAGCGCTTATGGAACCGCGCGCCTACTACAGCGGATTGAACGGTCTTGTTTCGCTGCCGACGCGATACTCCCTGGTCACGATCTGATCCGGCGGCAGCGAGAGCAGGCGGGGGCGAATCGCGATCAGAACGTTTTCCCTTTCCTTGTCCGTGCTGGTCTGCGTGAAAAGATTGCCCAGCAGCGGAATGTTCGACAGTCCCCAAAAGCCGGTCCGCGATTTGGAATCCGTTTTGGTGATCATCCCCGCGATGACCGCCCATTGCCCGTCGGCCAGGCGCACCACCGAATTGATCTCTCTTCGTCCGATGATCGGAATGTTGTTCACCGAGCTTCCGCTGAGCAGTTCGTACTTGGTCTCGATCGCCAGCGTGACCGCGTTGTCTCCATGAATGTGGGGCGTCACCTTCACTTCAAGGCCGAGATCTTCGAAGGTAAACGACGGCGGCGGCGCATAGACGCTCGACTGCTGGCCCGTCGCTACGCTGCCCGCGTATTGCTGGGTGATGATCGGATACTTCTCGCCGACGTGGAAAGTCGCGGGCTGACCGTCGACGGAACGCACCTCCGCGCGGTAAAGGTTCTTTGTCGTGGAATCGGTGAAGTTGAACATCGCCTGGACTTGCGCGACGCTCAACCCGATGAGCGTATTGCCGGCGCCGAACGTCACCAGGTTCGATATCCCGGAGGGGATCGTGGCGATGTTGTTCATGATCTGGCCGAGAAAAAAGGCCGAAAACTCATTGGTGACGTTGAAGCCGAAATTGGCCAGATCGCTGTCGGAGACGTCCAGAAACTCCACATCGATCATCACCTCGGGGCGCCAGGAGAAAAGCTGATCGAGCAGCGCCTCGGCGGGCAGAACGCGCGAGACGCGGTCGCGCAGCACGATCTCGCCATGCGTCGGGTCGAGCGCCATCTTCTCCACGTTGGTGGCCTGTTTGACCGCATTGCCGATTTCGGTCAGCTCCTGCGAGGTCAGCGCCTCCGGCACCGGAACAGCCACCAGCATCGTTTGCTCCAGATCGGTCCTTTTCAGCGGCGTGTCCTGCGCGACCATGAACAACTTCGACGAGAGCGGCGCCACGATGGAATTCGTCGCCGCTTCCAGATCGTGCAGGGCCTGACGATAATCGATGCCGGAAATGCGGAATCGGATTTGCGGGCCTGCCGCGGGATAGTCGCCGTCGTAAACCGTTTCGAGGCCGAAGCGTTTGGCCACTTCATCGAACAAATTTCGCGCCGTGCCGGTGAGGTCGAAATCCTGCAAACCCGGTTTGCCTTTGAGCGAAGGCGGCGGTAACGGGTGACGCGCGCGCGCATATTCGGCGGCGGTAAGGCTGTCGAAGACGCCTTCGGCGGCGAGATCGGTCGGGGCCAGGGCTTCGTTCGTATCGTCATCGTCGGGGAGGTCGGGAAGGACGGGGGGCGATTCAGCCGCGGCGCGCACCTGCAGCGACTGCGCCCGCAGCTTCAGCTTCGCGTCTTTCGGCTCCAGCGCGGAGGCTTCCGAATACAAGAGGTACGCGTCGGCGGGATGGCCGGATTTCGCGGCCTTCTTCGCCTTCTTCTTGAGCGCGGCGGCTTTTTCTTTGGGAGAGTCTTCCTGGCCGCTGTCGCCGAGACACACGCAGGACATCAGCCCGATGGCCAGGATTCCGCTGAGAACACGCCGGGCTGTCAAGCGCGAGGCTCCATCAAACAGTGAGACGCTTGAGGGCGTCCGTACGTGCAGAGGATCGGCATAATAGTGGGGATGCCGGGGATGAGAGAACTGCTGCGCGACCCTTTCCAGATTATTGTGCCGCTGGCGCTGCTGGTCGGGACGGTGCTGCTCGGGCTGGTCCTGCGGCGCGTGCTGTTCAAAATTCTGCGCGAGTGGGACGCGCATACCCATGGCCGGTTTGGCACACTGCTCATCGAGAGCCTGAACGGGCCCATTCTGCTGTGGGCGCTGATGCTCGGCGTTCATTACGCCACGCAGAATTCGAGAATCCCGCGCGCTTATCTGCACTACATCCCGACCACGCTGCAGGTGCTGTGGATTCTCTCGCTGACCATCGCCATGAGCCATCTGGCGGGCAGCGCCGTGCGGTTCTACGGCGCCCGCGTCAACGCCCAGGGCGTAACCACCCTGACGCAGAAACTGGCCCAGGTGACCGTGGTTGTAATCGGGATCCTGTGGACGCTGCGGGTCGTAT
>JASHSD010000587.1 GCA_030036985.1 Bryobacteraceae bacterium | reverse complement strand
AGCACCACGAGGCTCAGCTTCAGATTGCGCCCCGTGAGCCAGGTAAATTCCGATTGCAGCTCATAAATGCGGGGTTCCATCACCTCGCCCCAGCGGTCGTTCTGATGGAGTTGACGATGCATCGCGATCAGTTCCGTCTGCGCGGCCGCCGGCGAGACTCCGGGTTTGATGCGCCCCGTCACGAAGACGCCAAACTGATCCGGACGCGCGGGAGCTTTCAGCAGAATCCAAAGCATCGAAGCCGGATTCGGATAGACGGCAAAACCCGACGGCATGACGCCGAGGACGGTGCAGTCCTGATCGTCGAGCCGGAGCGGCTTGCCGACAAGGTTTGTGCGGCCGCCCTCAATGCTCTGCCAGAATTCGTGCGACAGAACCACCACGCAGCCGCGATCGCGGTCCGCGGGTTCGAAGGTTCGCCCGAGCAACGGCTGAACTCCGAGCAGGGTGAAGTAATCCGCAGTCACGGGCAATGCGGGAACGCCGCGGGCGGGACCCGCGCCGGTCAGGATCTTGCCGAGCCCGCCGGCCCATGTGGACGCGGCGAAGCCTTCGAACAACCTGCTGTTCTTTTTCCAGTTCTCGTAATCGCTGTAGAGATCGAAGAAAGTCGCGCGCCCGCCGGCCTTCTTCTGCAGATCGATGATCGAAACCAAACGCGCCGGCTCGCGGTAAGGCAATTGCCGCAGAAGCACGGCGTCGAGAATGCTGAAGACAGCCGTGTTCGCGCCGATTCCCGCAGCCAGTGTGATAACGATAATGGCCGTCGCGCCGGGATTGCGCGCGAAGGTTCGCCGGGCGAAGCGGATGTCCTGGGCGAAGCGGTCGAGCCAGGTCCAGCCCCGGATTTCGCGCGCCTGTTCTTTGATCAGCGTGATGTTTCCGAAATCTCGCCGCGCCGATTCGGGCGAGTGGCCATCGGCTTCGGCGAGGTTCAGATGCGCCTGAATTTCTTCGTCGAGGTCGCGTTCGCGATTGGAGCGATTGCCGAACATATTGCTTTATTCCTGGCGCAGGGTGGACGCGGGGTTGAGGCGCAGCGCGCGCCACGTTGGTAAGGCCGCGGCGATCGCGACAACCGTGAACACGATGGCCAGCGCCGCGCCGATCGACCAGGGGTCGGACCGTCCTATTTCGTATAGCAGGCTTCGCGCCCAAACTCCCGCGGCATAGGAAAGCGCGGCTCCCACGACAAGTCCGATCGCGACGGCGGGCACGAGCTGTCTGCCGAGCAATCCGCAGATATGGCCCGGCATGGCGCCTACCGCGATACGTAATCCGATCTCGCGCCTGCGCGCGGCTACGAAGTACGCGAGAATTCCGTACAGCCCGATCGCGGACAGAAGGACCGCGAAAATCCCGAAGGCAGTCGCAAGCGCGACCAGCATCCGCTCCTCCCAAAGAGAGTTGCGAATATCCTCTTTGATCGTTGAGACCTCATAGAAGGGCACGTGTGGATCTATGTCGAGGAGCAGGCCGCGCACCTCCGCAATCACGGCATCGGGGTCGCCGTGGGCGCGCACGTGCAGAACGAAACTGTTGTAGTCCTGGTTGTCGTCCGCGACCGCGGCGAATCCCGTGTAGTAGAGCGGCGGCGGCGTTTCGCGCAGTGACCGGTAATGCGTATCGTTGACGATGCCGACCACGCGGAAATCCGGCGCGGTCCATTTCCTTCCTGTGCTGAAGACCTTGCCGATGGGATTCTCGCCCGGAAAGAAGCGCCGCGCGAACGTCTGGTTCACCACCGCGGAGCGCGGCTTTTGTTTCGGCGATTCTCCCCGGTCCAAGCCATGGCCGGCCAGGAAGCGGATGCCCATGGTCTCGAAATACTCGGGCGTCACCTCGTTGGCGCTGGTATTCAGCCGGTCGGCGGCTGGGTGGCTTGGTGTCACGATAATGTTGCCGACGCCTATGCCACGCATGAGCGCAGTTCCGGCGATAGCGGCGGCATCGACGCCCGGGAGCGCTCGCGCGCCGGCGACCAGACGCCGCTGTAGAGCTATAGTCTGCCGATTGGTGTAGCGGGCGCTGTATGGGTCGACGCGGAAGAGGGCGATGTGATCGGCCGAGAAGCCCGTATTCACGTGTTCGAGGCGGGACAGGCTGCGGATCATCAGGCCCGCGAAAACCAGCAGGACCGCGCAAAAGGCTATTTGCAATGCGCAGAGACCCGATTGAAAACGCCTTTGCCGCGCGTCGCCGAGCGCGATCTTCAGGCCGGACCACAGGTCGTGACGGGCCGATCTCCAGACAGGCGCGATACTGACCACGATCGCCACCAGCGCGCAGATCGCGGCCCCGAAAGCAGCGATTCGGAGATCGGGATGAAGGTCGAAAGTACGTACACGAATTTCATTCGGGTTGAAGCCGATGTCGCGTGCTGGCGGAACCAGGTGCGCCAGCGAAGGCGTAGTAGCCCAAGCTATCAGCATGCCCAACAGGCCGCCCGCGGTGGTCAGCACCAGGCTTTCGGCGATCCACAGACGCGCGATGTGGAATCGTCTGGCCCCAATGGCGAGGCGGACAGCGGTGTCTTTCTCGCGCGCGCTGGCCCGCGCCAGCAGCAGGGCTCCGGTATTTGCACACACCATCAGAAGAAGCAGTCCGGCGCCGGACAGCAGTAACCAGAGTGCTGCGGAAGACTGGTCTCGCAGGGGCGAACGGCCGTGAGCGATGGATCGGACTTCGGCCCGTCCTTGCCCCAGCAATTGATTCGCGTCCGGCTCGCGGCGGGCGAGATCTTCGTAATAGTGTTTTAAAAATAAGGCAGATTCCGCCCGCGCCCGCGCCAAGGTCACGCCGGGGCGCAGACGCGCAATGATCTCCCATGCCGAGCTCTCGATGTAGGTTTCATCCGCGCGGACGGTCGGAATGTCCGAAAGGTTATAAGAACTGCGCCCCGGTATCCACATCTCAGGACTGCTGTCGATGATTGTTCCTATGAAGAATGCCGGCGCAACGCCCACGATGGTGAAGGGCCGTTTGTAGAGATGGATCGTCCGGCCGATCACATGCGGATCGCCTGCGAACGCCCGCAGCCAATAGCTGTGAGAGAGAACGGCGGTCCGATCGTCGCCGTCAGCCAGCACCCTTCCGAGAGCGGCCGACACCCCCAAGGCCTGGAAGTAACCATCGCTCACCCGGTAAGGATGGATTCGCTCCACTTTGCCACCTAGATCCACAGCGGCGGTCATTTCCGTCTGGCCGACCACGTCCATCATGGTCGACGAATGTTCCTGAATATCGCGGAGCAGTGCGGGTCGGAACCAGGCATCGGGCGGAACTACGGGATGGATTTCGAAGAGCTGCACCAGGCTTTGCGGATCGCGTACCGGCAGCGGGCGCAGAAGGACGGCGTCAACCAAAACGAACATCTGCATCGCTGCGGCAATACCCAAAGCGGTCAGAAGGACGGTTGCGACCGTGAATCCGGGATTCCGGCGCAGTTGCACGAAGGCGTAACGAAGGTCCCGCCCCAAATTGTCGAGCCAGGCTCGGCCCCAGATCTCGCGCGCCTGTTCTTTTATGAGCGTCACGTTCCCGAAATCGCGGCGCGCGGATTCCGGAGAATGGCCGTCGGCTTCGGCGAGATTCAGATGCGCCTGAATCTCTTCGTCGAGATCGCGTTCGCGTTGGTCTTCATTCATGACGGATCGCATCCATCGGGTTAATACGGCTCGCGCGGCGCGCCGGAATCCACGCCGCAAACAACGCCACACAGCCAAGCAGCACCGGCGCCGCCGCGAACGACGCGAGATCCAGCGGCTTCACGCCATACAATTCATCTGCGAGGAAGCGTGAAAGGCCCGCGGCGGCCAGTATGCCGATCACGGCTCCCGCCAGCGCCAGACGCATGGCTTCGGCGACAATGCGATTCCGAACCACGCCCGCTTCCGCTCCCAAGGCGAGCCGGATCCCAATCTCCTTTGTCCGCAGTTGAACCGAATAAGCCATCACGCCGTAAATGCCGATCGCCGCTAGCAGCAGCGCGGCAGCTCCGAAAATCGTCAGCAACAGCGCCGCGAACGCGTAGGCGCTGATCGATCCCGCCACGAATTCATCCATCAGGTGAACGTGACCCACGGGCAGACCGCCGCCGGCTGCACGCAATGCGTTTTCGATCGGAGCCACTACCGACTTGGGATCAAGCGCGCGCACGACCCACGTAAGCGGGCCTGCCTGCACCAGCTTCACCGCAAAGTTCTCGCTGAGCTGCGCCACCGGTATGTAGACGGAGGGCTTCGGAGTTTCGTCGAGGCCTTCGCTGCGAATGTCGCCGACCACCCCAACGATCTCCCGCGGCGGCTCTTCGTACTGCGGCCCCAGTCCTTTCCCGAGAGTGACGCGCTCGCCGATTGGATTACCATTCGGCCAGTATTTGCGGGCCATCGCCTGATTAATGACGACCACCCGTGCCGCGGCGCCGTCGTCCCGTTCCGCGAACGCCCGGCCGCGCAGAAGCGGGATGCGCAGGACATCGAAATAGCCGGGCGAGATTGCGGTCCAATAGACGTCGCCATGCGAAGCACCGGCCAACGGACGCCCCGCAATGATCACCGGTAGATCGATAGTGCAGCGCATCGGAAGGCAGGCCGTCATGGCGACAGCCGAAACTCCCGGTACGGCGCCGGCTCGGCGCGCGCTCTCCCGCGAGAGTTCCGCGAGAGACTTCGTGTGCTCGAAACGGGGTTCCGCGAGAGACATGTGCAGGACGACCACGTTGTGGGGATCGAACCCGGGCCGAACGTTGTGCAGCGCTGCCAGGGAGCGGATGAGCAACCCGGAGCCGATCAACAGCGCCACCGCGAGCGCCATTTCCCCGATCGTCAGTAAGGAGCGGATTCTGCCCTGATCGCGGCTCCGGCCCGGCCGAGAAATCTGTAATGCGGGCAGAATACCGAAAAGCACGCCTGTGGCTGCCGCGATCGCAATCGTGAATGCGACGACACGCCAGTCCACGGCGACCGCGCCGAATTGCGACAGCCACTGCAGTATGAACGGATTCGAATTTACCAGCGCCCGCATGGCGGCAACCCCGACAATCAGGCCGGCGACGCTGCCGGCGCAGGAAAGCATGAGGCTCTCCGTCAGAAGCTGACGAACGATGCGGCTGCGCGCGGCCCCGATCGTGGTGCGGATCGACATTTCGCGCTGTCGCGTGGAGCCGCGGATCAGCAGAAGGTTGGCGATATTCGCGCACGCGATCAGCAGAACCAGGCCGACAATGCACTGAAAGAGGATCAGCGACGGCGCCACGTCTCCGTAGAGTTCATCCCGCAGTCGTTTCATGCCGAAGCTTTCGTCGGGATCGAGCGCTCCGGGATGCTCCCTGCGGAAATCCTCGCCGACCGCTTTCAGTTTCGCTCTGGCTGTTTCAAAAGTTACGTCCGGCTTGAGGCGGCCGGCCACCATCATGCTGCCTCCCCGATCGTCGCTGTTCGGGTCGATCCGGAAAGGAACGTAAACGTCAGGAGCAGGTAATATAAGAGGGCGATAAGCTGCCGCCAGTACGCCCACAATTCGATGAGGCACGCCCTTCAGGACGATGGTTTTGCCCTGAATATGCGGGTCGCCGCCCAATCGCGTTTTCCAAAATGTGTTGCTCAGAACGACGAAAGGGCCGCTGAAAGGACGGTCTTCGTCTTCGCTGAAAGCCCGGCCGAGTGCGAACGGCATCCCGAAGAGACGGAAATAGTCGGCGCTGGCTCTCATCTCCTGCACCTGCTCCGCCGTTTCCCCGCCCGTCAGATTGACCACGCCGTCACTCTGCCAGGCGGCGACATTCTCAAGGAGGTCCTTCCGCTGCCGCCACACGTTGAATGCCGCAGGGGACGTGGCGTCGTTCTCGTCTGCCTTCGCGTTCGAGAAAACGACGATGTGATCGGGGTCCGGCGCGGTCAGCGGCCTCAGCAGCATCGTGCTGATGAGTGCAAACATCGCCGTATTTGCCCCGATGCCGAGGGTGAGAACGAGAATCGCCGTAATCGTGAATCCCGTCGTTCGTGACAACGTGCGGATCGCGTAACGGGCATCCTGTAGTACGCTTTCCGTCCAGTTCCAGCCCCGGATCTCGCGCACTTGTTCCTGGATGAGCGTGATATTTCCGAAATCGCGGCGCGCCGATTCTGGCGAATGGCCGTCGGCTTCCGCGAGGTTCAGGTGCGCCTGAATCTCTTCGTCAAGGTCGCGTTCGCGGCGGCGCCGGCGGCCGAAGATCACGACTCGCTCTCCTTGCGCGCCGGTTTCATCACGCCGGCTATCGCTTCCACCAACTGCTCCCAACGCGCATGTTCCGCCGCAAGCTGCTTTCGCCCCGCCGCGGTGAGGCGGTAGTATTTCGCGCGCTGATTGCTCTCCGTCTGCTTCCACTCGGACGTGACCCATCCGTGCTTTTCCAGACGGTGCAGCGCGGGATAGAGCGAGCCCGTTTCCACCTGGAGCACGTCCGCCGACTGCGCGCGGATGGCCTGGCCGATGCCGTAGCCGTGCTGCGCGCCCCACTGCAGCGTCCGCAGAATCAGCATGTCGAGGGTTCCCTGCAGCAGATCGATGCGTTTCGGCATGAGGATGTAGTAATTCTACGTCTCCGGGCTGTAGTCTGTCTACTGCACCCCCATCACGCTACCATCGAATGAAGCATGATCCAGACCTTATTCGGCTCGGTGGAACAGGAGCCGACGCTACTCGAAAAACTCAAATCCGGCGTCCAGAAGACGCGCGATGGCCTCGTCTCCCGCATCGAAGACGTCATCTCCGGCCGCAAGCAGATCGACGCCGATCTTCTCGACGAACTCGAATACACGCTCATCAGCGCCGATATCGGCGTCTCCACCACCAACGAAATCCTGGAGCGCATCCGCGAGCGCGTGGATCGCAAACTGGTGGGCGATGCGGGCGAACTGCGAGGCCTGATTCGCGAGTATCTGCTCGAAGTGCTGCAGTCGAACGAACGTCCACTGGCGTATGTCGACGAACCGCCGGCCGTCATCATGGTCGTGGGCGTGAACGGGGCGGGGAAGACCACCACCATCGGCAAACTCGCGTCCCATTTCAAGGCGGAGGGCCACACCGTTCTGCTCTGTGCCGCCGACACCTTCCGCGCCGCGGCCATCGAACAACTCGAAGTCTGGGGCGAACGCACGGCCACGCGCGTGATTCGCCAGCAAACCGGCGCCGACCCCAGCGCCGTAGTGTTCGATGCCCTGCAGGCGGCTAAGTCGGCGCAGACCGATTACGTGATCGTCGACACCGCAGGCCGTCTGCAGACCAAGACGAACCTCATGGCGGAGCTGGAAAAGATGCGCCGCACGGCGGCACGCGTGATTCCCGATGCGCCGCACGAAGTCCTTCTGGTGCTCGACGCCACTACCGGCCAGAACGGCCTCGAACAGGCGCGCAAATTCACCGAGACCTCCGGCGTCACGGGCATCGTGCTGACCAAGCTCGACGGCACCGCGAAGGGCGGCGTTATCGTAGCCATCGCGCGCGAACTGATGCTGCCCATCCGCTTCATCGGGGTCGGCGAAAAGGTGGAGGATCTGCTTCCCTTCGATCCCGAAGCCTTTATCGATTCGCTGTTCGCCCTATGAGCCACGCTCCCATGCGCGAGGCGCTGGACCTCGCGCGCAAAGGCGTCGCGTTGGCCACGCCGAACCCCATGGTGGGCGCGGTGATTGTGCGCGAGGGCGAGGTGGTCGGCCGCGGCTTCCATACTTGGGAAGGCCTGAAACACGCGGAAATACTGGCGCTCGAAGAGGCGGGTACCCGGGCCGAGGGCGCGACGATTTACGTCAATCTGGAGCCCTGCTCACACACCGGCCGCACGCCGCCGTGCGCGGACGCGCTCCTGCGCGCGAGGATCGCGAAGGTGGTGGCGGCGTCTTCGGATCCCAATCCGCTGGTGGCCGGCGAAGGCTTTCGCAGACTGCGCGCTTCGGGCGTGCAGGTCGAGATTGCAACTGACTTTCAGGCTGAAGCCGAGAAGCTGAACGAGCCGTTCTTCCATTTCATCCGCACCGGGCGGCCCTTGACCACGCTGAAATCCGCCTCAACGCTCGACGGCAAAATCGCCGCGCCGGAAGACAACAGCGGCTGGATCACCAGCGAACGCGCCCGTGCGCACGTGCAGGAACTGCGGCATGCGGCGGACGCGATCATCACCGGCATCGGCACAGTGCTTGCCGACGATCCCCAGCTGACTGACCGCACCGGTCTCCCGCGCGTTCGGCCGTTGCTGCGTGTGGTTCTGGATTCCACGCTTCGATTGCCGCTGGAATCGAAACTGGCGCGATCGGCGAACGAGGATCTCATCGTAGCCGCAACCTCCGCGGCCTCGGCCGAACGGCGCCGCGCTCTGGAGAATCGCGGCATAGCGGTGAGGATTTTCGACGGTCCGCGCGGCAGAGTCGATATTCGCGACGTGATTTCCCTGCTGGGCGAGCGCCGATGCCTCTCGGTTATGATCGAAGCCGGCAGCAAAGTGAACTGGGCCGCGCTCGAATGCGGAGCCGTTGACAAGGTCTTTCTCTATTACGCGCCGAAGATTCTCGGGGGCCTGCAGTCGCTGCCGATGGCGGGCGGCATCGGAAAGCTGCGCCGCGCCGACGCGATCCTGCTGGAGCGCACGACGCTCTATCCGATTCCGCCGGATGAATTCGCGGTCGAAGCATACGTGCGCAGAGATGTATAGGCTGCAGCGCCATGCATGTGGGGTCAGGGCTTCGGCCCTGCAAGCCGGCCTCCGGGCCGGCTACACTCGTCCCGGTCAATTGTTGACGATAGTGCCAACATCATCGTGGCGCAAGCACTCGTGCTTGCCGCGCCGAGACTCATCTCGGCGCTTGCCTTACCGTAAAACATTACGCGGGACGGAACACTAGTATGTTCACCGGAATCATCGAAGAATTGGGAGTGGTGGAAGCGGCGGGCGCGCGCCTGTCGATCCGCTGTGCGCACGTGCTTTCCGATCTCACACCTGGCGCAAGCATCGCCGTGAATGGCGTCTGCCTGACCGCAATCGAGATCAGGCCCGATGGCTTCGCCGCCGACCTCTCGCCGGAAACGCTCGAACGCACGACCCTCGGCGAACTCCAGCCGGGGGACTGCGTGAACCTCGAACGTCCGTTGACGCTCCAGACGCGCCTGAGCGGACATTTGGTGCAGGGGCATGTCGACGCAGCAGGCGCCATCGAATCTCTGCGCGATCTTGGCGAGGGCAATTGGGAAGTCGTGGTTGGGGTTCCGCGCGATCTCGACCGATTCCTGGTTTATAAAGGTTCGATCGCCATTGACGGCATCAGCCTCACGATCGCGTCAGTCGATGACGGCCTGGTGAAATTCGCAATCATCCCGCACACCTGGGAAGCGACGAACCTGAAGCGCCGGAAGCCGGGTGACCGCGTCAACATCGAGTGCGACATGATCGCCAAACATGTGGCGCGGCTGATGTCTCCAGCATAGTGTGCGCGACATCCGTACCGAGATGGGATGAGAAGGCCGGTCTCCTGACGGGCTCA
>JASHSD010000586.1 GCA_030036985.1 Bryobacteraceae bacterium | reverse complement strand
TTTAGAAAATCATTCCGGGATGTGAATAACGATTCCGGGCCAGGAGGGATTTTCCATCCGCTTCCCGCCGGAATCGTTATTCACATCAGCCCGGAATCCCTTATCCACATCGCTCCGGAATCGTTATTCACATGCCCTGGAATACGCAATTTCGCGAATGCCTTCAGTCGCTCTTCCACGTAGTACGCAAGCATCCTGCGGAAAACACGGAGCGTCGTTTCCGCCGGAATCGATTCCGTGATCGGTATTCTTTCGAGTGTCGCCGCTGCCATCATTCCTCCCAATCCCAGTCTTCCTCCAGATGGGCCGTCTGGCAGATGGGCCGTCTGGCAGTGACTTCAGTCACGTGCTACGAGAAAATCGGTTCAGCATGGCGCATCGGCATCCGAACCTACGGGCGAATGCTGAATTTGGGCACGATGTTTTCTGGAGCCAGGTGGTTCGAGCCTGCGGCGCCGCTGCCTTCCCGCGCGGCGGGTACACGGCTTCGGTGATCTCTGTCAACGAGCGCCGCTGCGGGCCGAGCGCGGGGCGTGATGCGGCTGAGCCTGCTGCGGTGCGTTGGGTCTGGCGGCCCCTTCCTCCCGCGCGGGCGATTTTCGGTCTGGATCAGCTTGACGCGGAATCGTGAAGAAAAACGTCGACCCTTCTTCTCTTTTTGATTCGACCCATATCGTTCCGCCCACAGCATTCACGATGCGGCGGCATGCCGCCAGGCCTAGCCCGCTGCCCTCATATTCCCTCCGTCCGTGCAGCCGCTGGAACGGCTCGAAGATCTTCTCGGCATACTCAGGCGCTATGCCGATACCGTTATCGCTGATGGAGAATGTGCAATCCTGCTGGCGCTGCGATACGGCGATATGGATTTCGGGAGTCCTGTCGGCGCGATATTTGATCGCATTTGCAATCAGGTTTTGAATCAGCCGGACCATCGCGGTTTCATTCGTATGCACCGGCGGTAATGTCTCGACGGTAATCCTGGCTCCGCTTTCCCGGATCGCCTGCGCGAGGTTTGCCATCGCCATTTCCGCCACGGCGCGCATGTCGACATCAGTTTTGGGCTGGGTAGCTGCATCCGACTCCTTTGCCAGGTCCATGATGTCGCGTATCAGGCGCTTCATGCGGTCAACGGCTTGGACGACCAAGGCAAGCATCTCCGACGACTGGCTGTCCAGGGCGCTGGAGGCGCGCTTCAGAAGGAGCTCGGTCATTGCCCCCACCGTGCGAAGCGGCTCTTGGAGGTCATGGGACGCCGTGTAGGCAAAGCGTTCCAGAGCTTCGTTGATCTTGATTAGTTCTTGTGTACGCCTTTCGAGCTCGGCGGTGAGCGTCTGCTCGTTGTGGATGTCGGAAAATGCTCCAAACCACTTACTGACTTTCTCCGCCGGATCGAGGACGCGCGTAGCATGGCATTTAAACGATCTGTACACGCCGTCTGCGCGTCGAAGCCGCACAACCGCCTGAAATTCGCTTCCGGGCTCGGGGCGGCCCGAAAAATTACCAGTCAGGGCATCCCTGTCGTCCGGGTGTACGAAGGCGACCCAGCCGTTTCCAGGCAGCGCTGGCAGCTCCTTCCCGCAAAGCTTCGGGAGATAGCCGTTGAGGTATTCAAAGCTTCCGCTATCTCGCGCTGAAAAAATCACCTCGGGAATCGTGGCGGTCACCATCTCCAGTTTGAGCTCGCTGCGGTGCAGAGCCATGAGCGACTGTTTGAGGTGCTTTCTGTTCTGGTGAAATCGGTGAATGATGAGCGTTGTCAGCGAGCCTAGCAGCGCGAACAGCGCCAGCGTGATTGAATCGGCCGTCGCGTCGCGGGTGAACCAGGTATAACGGGGTTTGATGAACAGATAGTCGCAGAGCGGAATCGTCAGAAGGACGACGATGATTCCCGCCCAAGCGCCTCCATAGAGCGCGGCAATGACCACTGCGACCGCGAAAAGAGAAACGGGCTGTGATCCCGCAGGATGGGATCGAATGCAAGCTGAGTCATCGTCGCTACAGCCGCCGCGATCAGAGCGACCGGCAGAGGATGCTTTAATTCATCCGGCGCCCGCAGGACGCCCAGCGTGACACCCAATGCTTTGCGAAGGCGTAGAAGCATCACTCTCCCTCTGGGAAGTCTGTCAAAGAGTCCGCAAGATTTCACCACTGGCATTGTAGGCGACGCGCCCGGGCGTTCGCTTGCCTGTCGGAAGCCGATATTTTTTCGACGCCCGCAACCGATGATTGCGGGAACAATCGCATCCCAGACAGGTACTGCGAACCCGTGCATGCGGTCTGTGCGACCAGCTTCAACCTGCGCGAAGAGAAATGCTCAGGCATATTGCACCCCGCCGAATTCGGATCACCTTTGCGGTTCCGCATGCCCAGTAAAGATATCATCCAGAGGAATATCCAGCCCGATCACGGTGGCGCGGGACGGGTAATAGGGTAAAACCAGTCATGACCGGGACGCCACAGTTCGGTGATGCCGATCTGCGTCGCTTCGTGGCCGCGGGCCGATGCCATAAACGTGCATTTTCCCTGATTCGTAAACACCTTCGGCCGCCCTTCCACGTACGCCGCAAGCATCCTGCGGAAGACGCGGAGCGTCGTTTCCGCCGGAATCGATCGGTGATTGGCATTCTTTCGAAGTCGAAGCTGCCATCGTTCCTCCTACTCCCAGTCTTCCGCCAGTTGAGCCGTCTGCCAGTGACTTCAGTCACGTGCTACGAGAAAATCGGATTCAGCATGTCGACGGAAGCAGCTTCCCCAAAACAGATTCTTAAAGCAACGCCTCTGTTTGCGGCACTCGATGAATCTGAGATTTCGTCACTGGCGGCCCGATGCGGCATTCGCCCCTACGCACCCGGCGAGGTCCTGTTTACAGAGGGTGAGCCGTGCAGGGGGTTATATATCGTGGTCTCGGGTCATGTTCGTATTTTCAAGACCGCATCGAACGGGCGCGAGCAGGTACTCACCATTGAGGGACCCGGAGCATCTGTGGCGGAGTTGCCCGTTTTTGACGGCGATAACTATCCCGCTTCCGGATCGGCGGTCGAGAAAGCTGATGTCCTGTTCATATCGCGGGCGGACCTGCGCGCAATTTGTCTCGAAAAACCGGAGGTATCTCTGAAGATGCTGCAGGTCGTGGGCAAACGCTTGCGGCGCCTGGTGGGGATTATCGAAGAACTGTCGTTTACAACCGTGCGGCACCGGCTGATTTCGTGGATGCTGCGGCACGCCGGCACACGCAACACGTTGACACTCGACATGAGCCATCAGGAACTTGCGGCGCAGATCGGTACCGTCCGTGAGCTGGTTTCGAGGAATCTGGCGCGGCTTCAGGCGCAGGGAATGATTGAGGTTAACAACAGACAAATCCTTATTGTGGACCGCGAAGGTCTGGAAGCTGATCTTTCTTCGATGGTCTGAATCCGGACGTGACCAAAGTCACTGCTTCTCTCTCGAGCCAGCCCTAGCCTTAAATCAGAGGCTTGGGAATGACACCGCTCGCAGAAAAAACAGTTCGAGAAATCACACAGCAGGAGCCCTCCAGTGTTCGGGTATTTGAATCGGTGGGAATCGATTACTGCTGTGGTGGAAAGCGCACCCTCAGGGACGCTTGCCTGCACGCCAATGTGCCGGAGGAGCGTGTGCTCGCTCTGCTGGCAAATCTGGAGACCGCCCAACAGGAAGAAGCCGGTGACTGGCTTACAGCCCCCTTCGCTGATCTGACGGCTCACATTGTCAGCCGCCATCATGATTTTGTGAGGCGCGAGGGCCCGCGGCTCACCGCGCTCGCGGAGAAAGTCGAAGGCCGCCACGGAAAAGCTCACCCCGAACTGGCCACGATCAGAGATCTCTTCGCCGCTCTCACTCAGGAGCTCTATATACATATGCTGAAAGAGGAGCAGGTACTGTTTCCGTACCTCAACTCGATGGATGCCGCCGTGCGGGCCGGCAAACCCGCTCCGCCGGCCTTCTTCGGGACAGTGCGGAATCCGATCAGGCATATGCTTGCGGATCACGATGACGCGGGCGACCTGCTGAGGCAGATGTCGGATCTTTCGGGCCGCTACCAGGCTCCTGCCGACGCCTGCCAGAGTTGCCAGGCTTTCTACCATGGCCTCGCCGAATTCGAGGAAGATCTTCACCAGCACGTTCACCTTGAGAACAATATTCTTTTCCCACGAGCACTCCAAATGGAGAGCACCTCGGCATCGTGATGCACGAAAGCACGGTTGAGCGCGAGCGGAAGCTGCAGACCCTGATCACGGTGTATATCGTCACCGGTCTGTTCTTTCTGCTTCTGCCAGGCACTTTTCTCGGTGTCTGGAACCTGATTTCGATCAGCAATCAGGAGACGCTCAATCGCCTGTCGCCCGCTTGGCTGCAGGCCCACGGGCACGCGCAGATCTTCGGCTGGATCGGAACGTTCATTCTCGGGATCGGATTCTATTCGCTGTCCAAAATGGGCAATCTGGCCCATTTCGCTATCGCCCGCGGCTGGATCTGCTTCCTCCTGTGGACTGCGGGCTTGCTGCTGCGCTGGTCCTCGACCATCACCGGATGGGCATGGCAGATCCTGCTCCCGAAGGATTCGTGATCCGATGGGGTATGTTCACCCGCGCGGCTGCATTGGATCTCGATCAAGCGCAGATACGACGCCTGGAATCGCTGGTCCGTGCGGGCGGCACACCGCAAAAGACCGCCCGCAAATGTCAGGTGATCCTTCTGGCGAGCCAAGGCGTGTCGAACCATTCGATCGCCCAGCAGACTGGCCTGTCCC
>JASHSD010000585.1 GCA_030036985.1 Bryobacteraceae bacterium | reverse complement strand
TCAACGCCTTCGCGGGCGAAGTTACCCGCGTGGCCCGCGAAGTCGGCACCGAAGGCGCGCTCGGCGGACAGGCGGATGTGAAGGGCGTCGGAGGCGTCTGGAAAGATCTGACCGAGAGCGTCAACTCCATGGCGGGCAACCTGACGGCTCAGGTCCGCAACATTGCCGAAGTCACCACAGCCGTGGCCAACGGCGACCTCTCGCGGAAGATCACGGTCGATGTGCGCGGCGAAATTCTCGAACTCAAGAACACCATCAACACCATGGTTGGCCAGCTCAACGCCTTCGCGGGCGAAGTTACCCGCGTGGCCCGCGAAGTCGGCACCGAAGGCGAGCTTGGCGGACAGGCCGAAGTGAAAGGCGTTGGCGGCGTCTGGAAAGACCTGACGGATTCCGTCAACTCCATGGCCGGCAACCTCACCGCGCAGGTTCGCAACATCGCCGAAGTCACGACGGCCGTGGCCAACGGCGACTTGTCGCGCAAGATCACGGTCGATGTGCGCGGTGAGATTCAGGAGCTGAAGAACACCATCAACATCATGGTCGACCAGCTCAACGCCTTCGCGGGCGAAGTCACCCGCGTGGCCCGCGAGGTCGGCACCGAAGGCAAACTCGGCGGCCAAGCCGTCGTGAAGGGCGTCGGCGGCGTGTGGAAGGATCTCACCGATTCCGTCAACTCGATGGCCTCGAACCTCACGAACCAGGTTCGCAACATCGCCGAAGTCACCACCGCCGTCGCACGAGGCGACCTCTCGCGCAAGATCACCGTGCAGGTGCGCGGCGAAATCCTCGAGCTCAAGGACACCATCAACACGATGGTCGATCAGCTCAGCTCCTTCGCCTCCGAGGTGACCCGCGTGGCGCGCGAAGTCGGAACGGAAGGCAAACTGGGCGGTCAGGCCGACGTGAAGGGCGTCGCGGGCACATGGCGCGACTTGACCGAATCGGTCAACTCGATGGCCGGCAACCTCACCGCGCAGGTCCGCAACATCGCGGACGTGACCACCGCCGTCGCGAAAGGCGATCTCTCGCGCAAGATCACCGTCGAAGTCCGCGGCGAAATTCTGGAGCTGAAGAACACCATCAACGTCATGGTGGATCAGCTCAACGCGTTCGCTTCCGAAGTCACGCGCGTGGCCCGCGAAGTCGGCACCGAAGGAAAGCTCGGCGGTCAGGCGGATGTGAAGGGCGTCGGCGGCACGTGGCGCGACTTGACCGAATCGGTCAACTCAATGGCGTCGAACCTTACCAACCAGGTTCGCAACATCGCCGAAGTCACTACTGCCGTGGCGAAGGGCGACCTCGGCCGCAAAATCACGGTCGACGCCCGCGGCGAAATCCTGGAGCTCAAGAACACGGCCAACACGATGGTGGATCAGCTCAGCTCCTTCGCCTCCGAAGTCACCCGGGTGGCGCGCGAAGTCGGAACCGAAGGCAAGCTCGGCGGCCAGGCCGATGTGCGCGGCGTCGCCGGAACCTGGAAGGACCTCACCGATTCAGTGAACTCGATGGCCTCGAACCTCACCAATCAGGTTCGCAACATCGCCGGTGTCACCACGGCCGTAGCCAAAGGCGACCTCACAACCAAAATCACCGTCGACGCGCGCGGCGAAATTCTGGCGCTCAAGAACACCATCAACACGATGGTCGATCAGCTCAGCTCCTTCGCCTCCGAAGTCACCCGCGTGGCCCGCGAAGTCGGAACGGAAGGCAAACTCGGCGGCCAGGCGGGCGTCTATGGTGTCGCTGGCACCTGGAAAGACCTCACCGAAAGCGTGAACTGGATGGCCGGCAACCTCACCAATCAGGTCCGCAACATCGCCGAAGTCACCACCGCCGTGGCGAAGGGCGACCTTTCGCGCAAGATCACCGTCGATGCCCGCGGCGAAATCCTCGAGCTCAAGAACACCATCAACACGATGGTCGATCAGCTCAGCTCGTTCGCCTCCGAAGTCACCCGCGTGGCCCGCGAAGTCGGCACCGAAGGCAAGCTCGGTGGCCAGGCCGGCGTCTTCGGAGTCGCCGGAACCTGGAAGGATCTTACCGAAAGCGTCAACTCCATGGCCGGCAACCTCACTGCGCAGGTCCGCAACATCGCCCAAGTCACCACCGCGGTCGCCAACGGCAACCTCTCGCGCAAGATCACGGTCGACGTCCAGGGTGAAATTCTGGAGTTGAAGAACACCATCAACACCATGGTGGATCAGCTCAACTCATTCGCTTCCGAGGTCACCCGCGTGGCGCGCGAAGTCGGCACCGACGGCAAACTCGGCGGTCAGGCCGAAGTGAAAGGTGTGGCGGGTACCTGGAAAGATCTCACCGACAACGTGAATTTCATGGCTGCGAACCTCACCACTCAGGTCCGCGGTATCGCGAAAGTCGTGACGGCTGTGGCCATGGGCGATCTCAAGCGCAAACTCGTCCTCGAAACGAAAGGCGAAATCGCCGAACTCGCCGACACCATCAACGGCATGATCGATACGCTCGCCACATTCGCCGAACAGACGACCACCGTCGCCCGCGAAGTCGGCGTCGAAGGCAAACTCGGCGGCCAGGCCCGCGTCCCCGGCGCGGCCGGCATCTGGCGCGATCTCACCGACAACGTGAACCAGCTTGCGGCGAACCTCACCACGCAGGTCCGCGCCATCGCCGACGTCGCCAACGCGGTCACCAGCGGCGACCTCACCCGCACCATCTCGGTCGAAGCCCAAGGCGAAGTGGCGGCGCTCAAAGACAACATCAACGAAATGATCGGCACTCTGGCGGCTACCACGCGTCAGAACAAAGATCAGGACTGGCTGAAGACCAACATCGCGCGTTTCACCGGCATGCTTCAGGGCCAACGCGATCTGCTCGCGGTTTCGAAGCTCCTGCTTTCGGAGCTGACGCCGCTCGTCGATGCCCAGCACGGCACCTTCTATTTGGCCGAACAAGCCGAAGAAGGAGGCACGCTCAAACTGCTCGCCGGGTACGCGTCCGGCAATGATCGCCTGACTCCCGTCCAGTTCCGCATGGGACAAGGTCTGGTCGGCCAATGCGCCCAGGAGAAGCGCCGCATCCTTGTCAACAACGTGCCGCACGACTATATCAGGATCTCCTCGAGCCTTGGCGAATCCACACCGAGCAGCATCGTCGTGCTGCCGGTGCTGTTCGAAGGCGAAGCCAAGGCCGTGATCGAGTTGGCGTCGTTCGAGCAGTTCGGCGATATTCACCTCGCCTTCCTCGATCAGATGACGCAGAGTCTCGGCATCGTCCTCAACACAATCGCCGCGACCATGCGTACGGAAGAGCTGCTCAAACAGAGCCAGGCGCTGGCCGAACAGCTCCAGAAGACCAACGCCGAGCTGGAAGAGAAGGCGCAGCTCCTCGCCGAACAGAAGAACGAAGTCGAAACCAAGAACCGCGAAGTCGAGCAGGCCAAAGCCGCGCTCGAAGAGAAGGCCGAACAGCTCGCGCTTACCTCGAAGTACAAGAGCGAGTTCCTCGCCAACATGTCCCATGAGCTGCGCACGCCGCTCAACAATCTGCTCATTCTCGCCCAAATGCTCGGCGAAAACGCCGAAAAGAATCTGGTGCCCAAGCAGGTCAAATACGCCGAAACGATTCACAGCTCCGGCACCGACCTCCTGGCGCTGATCAACGACATTCTCGACCTGTCGAAGATCGAATCCGGCAAGATGGATGTCGAAATCGGCAGCGTGCGCTTCACCGATTTGCGCGATTACTGCTCGCGCACCTTCCGTCACGTGGCGGACGGCAAGAGCCTGGAGTTCTCCATCGACCTCGACCCGAACCTGCCGCCGGAGAACATGCACACCGACGCAAAGCGTCTTCAGCAGGTGCTGAAGAACCTGCTGTCGAACGCGCTGAAGTTCACCGAGCGCGGCTCGGTCCGCCTGCACATCGAACGCGCCACGGGCGGGTGGAGCGCCATGCACCCCGTGCTGGGCCGATCCCGCAACGTCATCGCTTTCTCCGTGACCGACACCGGCATCGGCATCCCGCAGGAAAAGCAGCGCATCATCTTCGAAGCCTTCCAGCAGGCCGATGGAACCACCAGCCGCAAGTAC
>JASHSD010000043.1 GCA_030036985.1 Bryobacteraceae bacterium | reverse complement strand
AGGTGCGCTTCGGAGTCGTCGAAGCGGTTAACGGGAACATCCGAATGCTGATCAATCGCGGGCGCGGCTGCAGGAACATGCGCTATCTGCTGTTGAAGGCCAAACGCATGGCCGCCACCAACGTCGAATACGTCGTTTTCGAGAGATTAAGGAAAGCCGCGTAGAATGCCAATTCTTACCAATTCCCGCTCAGTGCCGAAATTGCATTCGCCTCTGCTTTTAGTCTGGATCAACCCGCCGAATTCTCCAATAGTCCGCACGTTACAGGCAATAGGACGATCGGTTGATTCCGGTATTGGCGCGGAGCTTTTGCTCGCAGCTGTACCGCGTGATGCGTCTCTAATCGAGAGCGCCGATCTATCGCCCGTACCGTTGATCGGGCTGACCGCCTCCGGGTACGAAACTCCCGGCGAGAGGCCATGTGACGGCCCAGGTTCCCGAGTTCGGCCGCAGAGAGTTCAGATCTGGCTGCCGGGAAGACCCGTTCCACCTCCAGTGCGATGTGGTCACGGTACAAGTCCGAGAGCAATGTCAGAACCATTCTCAGACGTGCCGATTCATCGTCTGACAGCCGACCGCGGCTAAGCCAGCACTGGCAGATCTCTTCAACTTCCCGATGCCACGTTTCGGCCGTCTTATGTTCGGCTTCGAGCCGGTCCACGTACCCGAGAACTGTCGAAACGCGAGGGTTTGCCAGCTGTCGCAGCATAGGGAAAAGATCTTCGTCTTCGTCCGCGGTGTGCTTTGGCGCCGCCTCACGAAAATACTTGAGAGCGACTTCCAGCGCACGGCGGTGTTCCGCATCAAGTGAACTACCCCCGGCCTGCGTGGCCACAGTGAGCAGCGTCTTGATGAACCGTTCGATGCGTCGATGACAATCCGAAAGGAGGCCGATCGGGTTTGTAAACGTGTTCTCCGAAGCACCGATAGAAACGGGCATGGCTATTTTGCCTCCCGGACGAAATGATCGGCGTTGATTTGCACGTATTCGGCCCACTTCTCAGGGAGATCGTCCAGAGCGAAAATTGCAGAGACCGGACAAACGGGGACACAGGCCCCGCAATCGATGCATTCCACTGGATCGATATAAAGCCGCGCCGCGTCGTTGAAGTCCGCTTCATCTTTCCGGGGATGAATGCAATCGACTGGGCACGCATCCACACACGCGGTATCTTTGACTCCGATGCAGGGTTCCGCGATTACGTATGCCACTTCAATCCAGAGATCCCCGCTTTAAGGCTACCTGCGAACAAAAAGAGGGGCAGTGACTGAAGTCACACGGGGTTGTTTCGGGTGCATGCCAGCCCCTCGATGGCGATCGCCCGCGGAAAGAGGAGACCGTCCTCGGCATGAACGTGGCCATATCAACATCGAAAGCTCGGAGAGCATCGTAGAGAGCTGTGAGGGACTGCGTCGCGACAGGTGGAGGCGTGTAGTTGTTGCTCAGATGGCGGATCTGAGTGAGCTTGTCACCGGTCTGTTCGTGCTCCATAACCATCATCCGAATGGGGTTCTCCACCGTTCCAAATGTGGGCCACGAAACCGGGGCATTCTGCTGCACCGCCTCCTCCACTCTGGCGATATACGGGAAGAGCGTTTGTTCCTCTTTTACCAGGTGCATCTGAAGATCTTTAGCCATCTTCGCGAAGAGTACCTCCATCCGTTTCAACTCCGGCAAGTCTTTGCCATGCCTTGTAATCGCCTCTTTGAACAGCAAACTCAACTTCGCCAGCTCTTGCCTGCAGAAAGCATGATGCGTTCCCACGATGTGATTCATCAGGTCACTCAGAGGCTTGTTGCCCCAGATCTCCGAAGTCTGCCGAGCCGCCTCGCTCATTTAAGCGCGTCAGGAATTCCCGTCGTTCGCCGCCCGCACGTTCTTGTTTCTGATTTTCCAATCCGATGCGCCCGGACATCAGGCAATCCTCCCAGGGTGGTCAGCTGCACGGCCCGGCGCGCAATTCCAGATCACAACCTGGCGTGGCCGCCACAAATAGTAAAGCGGGAACATGATCAGATGCACAAGACGACTGAACGGAAACAGGAGGATGACCACGAATCCCATCACAAAATGCAGCTTCGGCAGCGCAGGGAGCGAGGCCACCGTGCTCGGGTCCGGGTGCAGGGCGACCAGCGACCAGAACCACGGCACTGCCGTGTGCACGTACCACGCCCCACCCCAGCGATTGAAAACGGCAACCCCCATGCCGCTTGCCACCTGGATCAGCAGGACGAACAGAAGCACGCCATCCATATAGGTCGTGGTGGCTTGCGCGAGCGATCTGGGAGCAAGACGGCGCACGATCAACACGATCAATCCGAAGAGTGTGTATAAGCCCAGGCCCATTCCGGTCAATTCGAGCACGAATCGCCGGATGTCGCCGCCGAGCAGCCATGCGGTCACGCCGGGCAGAAATGCGGCAAACAGGTGGGCAAGGAGGATCAGCGTGATGCCGTAATGCCAGGGCACTGAACCCCAGAACAGCTTCCGATTTTCAAGAATCTGTGAGGAAAGACTCGAATAGGTGTAGCGGTTGGTTAGATAGCGATAAGCGCCCACGCCGATCGCTAGTGTGCCGTCCCGGCTAATTCTTTACAACGGCGAACTTTGTCGAGAATAACGTCGGCGGATGCTTTCCAGATAAAGGCCTTGGGCGTTTCGTTCCAGCTTGCGAGCCACGCGTAGATGGCGCGTTCGAGTTCCTCCACGGAATGGAAGGCGCCGCGCCGAATCATCTTGTCCGTGATGAGGCCGAACCAGC
>JASHSD010000584.1 GCA_030036985.1 Bryobacteraceae bacterium | reverse complement strand
TACTGCCCGATGACCATCAGGTTGAGCTGAACGGCCGAGAGGTTCGTAGTTCCAGACACCTCGGCGCCGGTATGCGCAGTGACCCACATAAGCGGGATTTTATTGCCCGCCACCACGGCTCCCCCGTTGCCCTGGAGTTGTCCGGTCGTCGTTACCGGAGGCTGGAAGGCAACTCCGGTATACGTCCCCGAAGAATCTCCGAGGACAATGATCGCCTCGATGAACTTCAGGCCGAACGCCGCCGGATCGATCGTATCTCCGCCGGTTGGAGCCGCCGGAGGCGCACCTGCGCTGATCTGCGTGTACGAAGTCGGCCCCGTGTGTTGCGTCAGGATGACGCGGCGGTTGCCGCCAAACGTCTGGCTACCGCCTTTCCAGTCGAGAAAAGGATATTCCGCCACGTCGTCTCCTTTAGAAGCCGGCGTTCGCGAGGAACGGCCAGATGATGACTTCCGATACCGCCCCACCTACCGGCGCCGTATTCCACGCGCGCCCGATGAACGAACGAGCAAGAACCGAAGTCAGGTTCGTCGCGTCGGCCAGAATGTCGCCCTTGGCGCTCGGAGTCTGGTCGTAAATCACGAGGTCACCGATGGCGGGCGTCGCCTTCGTGATCGAGGTCTTGAAGAGAACCGAAGCCAGTCCGCCGATCTGGACCCAGCCGTAGTCTCCCTTCGTGATGGCGTTGATGAACACGCCCATCTGAACCGAGTTAGCCGCGGCATCCGCGTTGACCGTCATCTTGGTCGGGTCGGTCCAGAACGCGATGTTGCCGATGACCGGCGTAGCCGTAGCCGTCGAGGGCACCTGAACGTACTGGTAGACGCCGCCGTACAGCGTGCCGACCGTCGTGTTCGAGAGCCGCGTGGCTTCGTTCGTGGCGACACCAACGTTGACGCCGGTGACCACGTACCGCTTGCCGAGCTGGCCGTCATACCCGATGACCGGGATACCCGACACCGAAGCGTTGGGCTGGCCGATTACCGGGTCGCCCGAGCCGCCGTTCAGAGCGTTGAACGGTAGTCTATCAATGTTGTCAGAAAATTGCGCCACTTTCGATCTCCTTGATTTACAATGGGGCAAGACACAGGAAGCCGTTAACTTCCAGTGCCTTATCAGCAGTCGATAGGAGACTACCTTGCCCCGTAAAAATTCTAATTCGTCGCCAGTTGGACGACCCCAAGTTCACGGGCTCACCAACACGCCCACGTACATCGTGTGGTGCAAAATGAAACAACGCTGCTACAACCCTCAGCACACCTATTTTGCGATGTACGGTGGTCGCGGAATCACAATCGCCGAAGCCTGGTTGACCAGCTTCCAGACTTTTCTTTCTGACATGGGAGAGCGCCCTCTCGGCCATACCCTTGAGAGAATCGACAACAACGGTCCCTACTGCAAGGAAAATTGCAAATGGGTTACGCGGCGTGCGCAGGCTCAGAACCGGCGCAACAACAGGCCCCTGACCCACAACGGAGAAACTCTGGTCATATCCGAATGGGCTCGTCGTCTCGGCTTTTCCAAGCAGACCATTCGAGACCGAATAGCTGCCGGATGGAGCACCGAGAAGGCACTCACCGAACCCGTTCGTAAGACCAAAGTTAATCACGGATAAGTCCTTTGTTATCCGTTCAATCCATAGGCCACGCCGTGCAAACGCGGATTTAAATAGTTCAAATTGCACGCGCCCTTGAGTTGCGCCGAGACCTTCGACGTGTTGGCCGTCCGGATGAACTCGGTCAGACCGAACCCGTACTCCGCGTCGTCCGCGATCCGTAACAGAATCTTTCGGGTGTTCTCGAACGCGATGGGTTCGCCCACCGTAAGGGTCACGTTCGAGGTCGGGAAGTTGTTCGTGGCGCCGCCGGACGGCACGGTATACGAAACCGTTCCGGTCTTCCACGTTCCGCCGTTGGGGTCCGTCCCGTTCGACTGCTGCGGGTAAGCGGTCCAATAGTAGTCGTCCTTCAGGATCATCGAATTGAAGAACCGCAGTCCTGTCATTCCGGTAACCGAGTCCCGATCCGCAACCACACCGAAGTCGGTAGCCTTCTGGACGCCTTGGGTGAACCGCTGCTGTGGCTGGAGACGTTCGCAGAAGTAACCGAACGCCGTCGAGTTGACACGCCCAAGGTCAGGCATCTCTGGTCCAACGCAGCACCGCTGATAGAACGTCACCAGTCCGGAGTACGTCATCGCAGACGCGGCACCGGAGTTGGTCCCGAACCAGAACAGGTTGCCGTTGAGCGTGATACCCACGGACCCATTGCGGGCCTGAGTGCCGTACGACGTGTAAACGACGCCGTTCACAGCCGGATTGAGGCCGTCCGAGATCGCTTCCGCCTGGCCGTTGACCAGATCGGTGCGCGAAGCCTGCTGGCCGTCCTGCAGCGCGTCGAGGCCGATGCAAACCGAGATCGTCTGGAAGGCGTTCGCCGTGTCGATCTCGATGATGCGACCGACAGCCAGCGGGCCGGTGTTGAGCACCTTGATGATTTCGAGGTACTCGTTCACCATCACGCAGTAGAACTTCGGCACGAACTGCATTCCCGACATCGTGTTCGGAACCGAAGTATTGAACTGCGAACCGATCCCGTAGCCGCCGCCAATCAGCGGAGCGTACAGGAAGTTGTTCTGATTGTAGGCACCCCCGGTCCACGGCACCATGCAGTGCGCGCGGTAGTAGGCGAGGCCAGCGGTATCGAGGAAGAAGTTGTCCTCTAATGAAGTTGGGTAGATTTCTCTCTGAGTTAAGAGATTTGTCTCATCTAGAATGGGATCAGACACTTACAGACCTTTCCTCAACTATTTTGTGAGGATTTTTCCTCTCTCGCAAGGGCAAAATCTACGCGAGGCTTGCGCTCCGCATAGGGCTTAAAATTATTCGGCGCGCCCTTGGCCGCACCTCGTTTTTTCGGTTCCTCGATGCCGGGTGTTCGCTTGTTGAATTCCTTCATCT